>NZ_BAWZ01000054.1:0-22716 GCF_000698105.1 Geomicrobium sp. JCM 19037
TTTCAACTCAGTGTTGGGGCAGGGCGTGCGACTCAATGAACTTCGCTTTGGAACAAGATTGCCGTTTATTCTCGCTAAAGTGCTGAATCTGATTCCAATCGACTGATCTTTGGAACTAGATCGCCCATTAAGCACGGGGGTTCCGGAGATTTGGGCGGTGCCAATACACAAAATTGCATCACTCATACGATGCATCGAGCAAGGTGTAGGGCTATAACCTTATCATAGAACAACTATGGTTAAGATTTTAGGGGAAATCGGATGAACTTAACATTTTACAGGCCGCACAAAAACACTAGTTTTAGATATCCGGAAAGCTGTAAATGATTGAAGTGATGGAATTTATTTATAGGAAAAGGGGCTATGCCCAAGGTCTCTTCTAAGACCTTGGGCATAGCCCCTCCTTTTTGTCGTTATGATGAGCGGACACGCTTTCTTCGCTGTTCAGGCATGTCAGACATGTCATTTACAGAAGCGACTTCCGATACTTTCTTCTTCGGCATTTCCCAATAATCTTCGTTCCCTGGTAAGTCATCAAACCAAGCTGCGTTGTCAGGGCAATCTAACACCATAAACTTCCCATAATTTCCGTCACGAGATTGGTGATATTTAAGATAGGCTTTGCCGTCTTCAATCGCTAGAATTTCTATTTTACCAGATGTATGGCTCATGGATAAACGGATGCGCTTTCCGAGACCGCTCGTTCGTGCTTTTGCCTCTTCCACCGCTTCATACGCTTCTTTTAACGTGAGCACAAAATCGTTGTTTCCAGCAACTGGCCGGTTAATAAAGAAATAGTACGGGGTGACACCCGCCCATGAAAGTTTGTCCAACAACTCGGCAAGGTCGTCAGGATTGTCATTTATACCTTTAAGTACTGGAGTTTGGTTCACAACAATTACACCCGCATCATGAAGCGCTTGGAACCTTTTCTAGCTTCCTCAGTAATCTCGCGGGGGTGGTTCACGTGGGCCATAACGTAAATGCGGTTTTCTGGCGTTGAATACTCTCGGAACAGTGCGAGTAGTTCTTCATCTTCATATATTCTCATCGGGTTGAATACTGGCAATTTCGAACCAATCCGGATGATCTTCACGTGTGGAATTGCTCGAAGCTCCTCAATGATATACCGAAGCTTTTTCGTTGCAAGAATCATTGGGTCTCCACCTGTGAGCAACACGTTGTTAATTTCAGGGTGATTGCGAATGTATTCAAGGCCAGGATCAACATCGTTCATCGCTTCTTTGACATCATTTCTAAATAAGCGCTTTCTAAAACAGTACCGACAATACGCCCCACACACTTCAGAGCAAATGAGGAGTGCAGTCGTTTCGTATTTATGCTGACATCCCGGGACAACGTAATTTGTATCCTCATCAGAGGCGTCCCAGCGTCCGTACTCAGAAAGTTCTTGTTCATTAGGGATGACAAGGTTTTTGATTGGGTCATTTGGGTCTTGCCAATCAATTAAACCGAGATAGTAATCATTAACACGGAAAACAAACTTGTCTGTAATCTTTTTAAGTTTTTCTCGTTCTGCTTCGGGAATCTCTGCAATTTTATCAATATTCGTAATATATTTCGGCTGTGCATAAACATCCCCCAATTCTAGTAGTGAAATACAGTGAAATTAGTATAACAAGAGTCATTCTAAAGGTCAAAAAAGAATAAAAAAAATTCAAAATAATAAAAAGTGAAAGTAGAATTTCATGATGAAGATGTCTATAGTGACAACGAATGTGAAGGGGAATTTATTGACCTAAATAGTGACTACAAACCACGTTGATGGACAATCGCTTACCTTTTGAATCATCGCAAACCTTTTGCATACTTCCTTATTTTTGAAATGAATATTTCATAAATCATAAACATATGAAATTATGGGTTCACATTTTTGCGGTTATCGCTTAAAATGAAATAAATCATTCATTTTATTTTGTTTATGAAATTATTTTGTTATGGGGGACGATCATGGGTATTGCAAATGAACGATTGTCGTATGAAGCACAAACACAAAAGTCTAAACAGCATATGGAAAGAGCGAAACGAGTCATGCCAGGAGGAATGACGGCAAACATTAAACACTATGCTCCGTATCCGATTACGATTCAACGTGCGAACGGTTGCCGCCTGTATGACCTTGACGGGCATGAATATATCGATTTTCTGATGGGATACGGTGCGTTAATGCTCGGTCACGGTCACCCACAAGTTAAGAAAGCAATAGAAAACCAACTTCTACAGGACGGCACGTGGCTGTTTGGCACCCCCCACGATAAGGAGGCCGCTTTTGCTGAGCGACTACAGCATTACTTCCCCTCCGTTGAACGCGTCCGCTATACGAATTCTGGAACAGAAGCCAACCTCCTCGCATTACGCCTAGCGATGGCGTACACGAACAAATATAAGGTGGCCAAGTTTGAAGGTCATTACCACGGAGCAATTGATTCCTTGCTCGTCAGTGTAAGTCCTACGGAAAGTGAAGCAGGTGCGCACACATCGCCTCTTTCTGTAGCGGATTCTGGGGGCATGAATCACGAGCGGCTCGTCGATACGATAGTTCTCCCTTTCAATGATCCCGTTAGTTGCGAACAGATTTTGACTGAACATAAAGATGAGTTAGGTGCGGTTATTATTGAGCCGATTGAAGGCGGCATCATCGAGCCTCATCACGAATTTATAAAGAAACTGCGAGAAGTAACGAATCGACTCGGCATCGTCCTCATTTTTGATGAAGTAAAAACAGCCTTTCGTTCAAGTATGGGTGGTGCGCAAGCAGTTTACGGGATCACACCAGACATCACAACGATGGGGAAAGTAATTGGCGGTGGGTTTCCGTTTGGCGTCGTAGGTGGAAAGGCAGAGATTATGGAATTGTCCTCTCCTCTTTCAGGGTTCGACTTTTTTGCCGACCAACATGCCGATCGCTCGTCAAAGGCGCTCTTTCATAGCGGTACGTACAATGGTCATCCAATGATTTTAGCAGCTGGCTTGGCGACGCTTGACGTCCTTGATGAACAATATAACAGTCTCCTAAAGCGTACTGAAACATTCAAACAAGCGCTCTGCCAACTGTTTGCGTCTTACAACATTCCAGCCCAAACAGTTGGCAGAGGTGCAATGTTTAGTGTATTATTTACTGATGTAGAAGACATAGCCAATTATCGAAGCTTAAAACATTTAAATACAGCATTTAGAAATGACTTGGATCGCGCGTTGTTCTCCGAAGGGTCTATGTAAAACCAGGCAATCGTTACAGCATGTCAGTCGTTCACGATGACGATGCACTGCAACAAGCACTGGAAGCTTATGAAAGAGTTCTTCCAACGATCATGGATCGCTAGGGGAGGGGGCGCTTTGCAAAAAGAAGGGGAGAGCGTATTGGCCGATGTATATGAACAAATGATCAGCAAACAAAATCAAATGAGTAAATCACAGTTAAAGATCGCCAACTACCTAATTGATCACCAAGAAACAGCGCCCTTTCTGACAGCATCTAAATTAGCAAAGAATGCAGAAGTGGGTGAAGCGACAGTCGTGCGTTTCGCCTTTTTTTTTAGAATACAAAGGGTACCCTGACTTACAGCGGCATATGCAAGAGGCGCTTCAACGTAAATGGACATCAGCAGAAGTGTTTGCTTCAACGACCGAGCACGGAGACGAGCCTGTGGACACGTTACGTGAAGTGTTAGCCGATGACATTAACAATTTGAGTACGACGTTACAACAAATTGATGTGAAGGAATTTGAAGCGGTCATTGAAGACATTATTCAAGCAAAACGGATCTATATCATTGCCTACCGAAGTGCAATGAGTGTCGGTTTATTTTTGGAATTTTATTTGGATCTCGTCTTGCAGAACACAGAGATGATTCGCTCCGCTGACGGCGTGCCAGAACACTTAATTGATATCCAAAAAGATGACCTTGTCATTGCATTTGGGTTTAACCGTTATACGAAGCGTACGGTCGAAGTATTGAAATATGTAAAGCAAAAGGATGCAAAAACGGTCGTCATTACCGACCACATGCTATCTCCTCTAGTTCCTATGGGGATCGTAAATTACTTGCAGCTACAGAAATTAACTCCTTTATTGACTCATTTTCGGCACCTCAAAGCATCGTCAGTGCCTGATAACAGCAGTAACGAGATCTGAACATGAAAAAGTAGAACGACGACTAGAGAGTTTAGAAGAATTGTGGGACGCGTTTGATGTGTTTCATAAATAAAAATAACCAATCGGACATCCATCCGACTGGTTATTTTTATGCAGTAGCAGTGTCTGCTTGACCTGGGGTTTGATTGTTTTTCTTTCTAAGATACTGAATCAAACCGATGATCGCAATGATGCCAATACCCCCGAGCGAGATCCAAATATCGTTCGGATACACAGCCATAATTCCACCGGTTACAAGAGCAAATCGCTCTAGAATCTTTGTCCGATCAATAAAGAAATTCATGATCGCTGCACTGATGGCAACCATACCGATAATGGCAGTAATTAACGGCGGCAACAACGTGGCGAATGTCCAATCTTGGAGCAATAATACCGGGTTCATGACAAAGACATACGGAATGATAAAGGCTGCAATTGCTAACTTAAAGGCAGTCACACCGGTTCGCATCGGGTTCCCCCTGGCGATACCGCCCCGGCATAGGCGGCTAAACAAACCGGAGGCGTGATGTCTGCAACAATTCCGAAATAGAACACAAACATGTGTGCCGCAATCGGCTCAACATCAAACAAGAGAATTGCAGGAGCAGCAACTGTCGCTGTAACGACGTAGTTCGCCGTCGTCGGTAGACCCATCCCGAGAATAATACAAGCAATCATCGTCAAGAAAAGAACGAGGAAGAAGTTGCCGCTAGCAAGTACAAGAATACCGCGAGCAAGAACGCCCCCAAGCCCTGTGAAAACAACAATCCCAACGATAATCCCTGCAGTCGCACATGCGGCAATAACGGGCACGGCAGTGCGAGCTGCTTTTTCCATAATATCAAGGGTCCCGAGCAGTGTCGGGCGTGTTTCTTTTCGTAACAAGCTAATGACAAACGCAGCAAGAATACCCCAAAGTGCAGCATATGTAGGGGTGTAACCAATGAGCATCAAGCCGATAATGGTAACTAACGGCAAAATCATATCCATTCGAGTGATAAAGGAACGAACAGTCGGCAGTTCCGAAACCGGTAACCCAACGATCCCTTGTTTCTTCGCTTCAAAGTGAACGCCTAAGAATACGCCAAGAAAATAGAGAAGTGCTGGAATGAGCGCGTAAATAATGAGCTCGCTGTAAGGAATGCCAACGTACCCAGCCATAATAAAGGCAGCTGCCCCATAATCGGTGGCATAATTTGACCACCGGTTGATGCAGAGGCTTCGGCAGCACCAGCAAACTCAGGTCTGAAACCGGCTCGCTTCATCATTGGAATCGTAAAAGATCCAGACCCAACTGTGTTGGCGACTGAACTACCCGTCACCATTCCTTGCATACCGCTCGCAACAACAGCGGCTTTTGCAGTCCCTCCTGTATATCTCCCTGTTAGACGAAAAGCAATATCATTAAAGAACTGACCGATATTCGTTCTAACAAGTAAAACCCCAAACAAAAGGAACAAGTAGATAAACGTGGAAGATACTTGAATCGGTGTTCCAAAAATAGACTCGGTCGTAAAGAAGAGTCGTGTGGCCATTGCTCCCACGTAAACCCAGGGTGAGAGAATACTCCGAGCCAACTCGCAGAACCGTACACACCGTAAAGCATGGCAAGCACTGCTATGATGACGATCGGCATTCCTACGGCCCGGCGTGTCGCTTCGAGCAATAAGAGAATGGCAGCGAGTGCAACAATTTGGTCATGAGTGGAAAAGCCAAATAGCACTGCTGACGTTAAGTAATCATAATTCCAAACAATATAAAAACAGCAATATAAAGACGCTAGTGCAAGTATTGCGTCATAAAACGGAACGCCAATCTTTTTACTTGCTTTACGGTTAATCGGATAAAGAATATAAATGAGTGCGAGTCCACTACCGAGGTGAACCGCACCTTGCATTAAAGAACCAAATGTTCCTCTTAGACCGGTGTATAAGTGAAATGAAGTGAGTGATATCCCGATGATGGCGGCAATCCATATCCACTTTCCGAGGTTTTGACGCACATTCGATTCGCGGTCGTATTTTTGGATAAGCTCTTGTTTCTGCTTTTCATCAATTACATCGCCTTGAACTTGATCTGTTGACATATTATGGACACCACCTTCGTGTGCATATGCATTAAGTATAAAGAGAGACCGAGCAAAGACTTGCTCGGCCCTAAATCATAAGATTAGTTTAACAACCCTGCTTCTTCAAAGTATCTCTCAGCACCTGGGTGCATTGGTAAACCTTCGCTACCTAACAACAAGTTATCTTCATCTTCCATATGCTCACCTTGGCTGTGGGTGATTGAAGATGCGTTCTCGTAAAGTGCTCGAGTCACTTCGTAGCCAGTGTCTTCGTCTAGGTTCGACATCGAACCGATTAGAACGGCATAAGCTGCAATGGCATTAACGTCTTCATCTTGGAACTCATACGTTCCAGCTGGAATGACAATTCGCTCATAAGCACTGTCTTGTTCAATCGCATCAAGTGCTTCGTCACTAATCGAAAGAAGGTCTACATCAATTTGACTGGCTAGTTCTTCAATATTCTCAGCCGGTAGTCCTAATAAACCGAATGTTGCATCAATATTGCCGTCTTGGAGCATATCCGCACCGTCACCGAAGCCTTCTTCTAACGCTTCGTAGTCACCTTCTTCAAGACCATAAGCCTCTAGAATTAGAAGGGAAGCAGCTTGAGAAGCAGAGTTGGGTGGGCCAATGTTAACGGTCATGCCTTCCAAGTCAGCGATCGTCTCAATGCCGCTATCCGCAGCTACAGCGATTTGATTCGTCTCAGGATAAATATACCCCATATAGCCGAAATCCTCTTGCGGACCAGGCTCTTCGAAATCACCAACACCGTCAATGGCGTCAAGTGCTGGAATGTGTACACTCATACCAAGATCTAATTCGCCTTGCTCAATTCGTGCAATGTTCTCTAACGATGCACCAGTGGTTACAGAGTTGACTGTGATGCCTTCAGCATTGTCAGAGATGACGTTTGCCATTTCTGCACCAAGCGCATAATACGTTCCACCAGTTGAACCGGTCCCGATTTGTAGAGCTGTTCCATCTCCAGTTGCTTCCTCTGTATCGTCAGTATCATCGGTGTCATCATCTGTTTCTGAATCATCGGTTTCAGCGCCACCGTCAAGATCACCTTCATCTACTGAATCTGGATCGATGTCACTGTCGCAAGCTGCCGCAAAAGCAAGTGCAGATACGAAAACACCTGAAACCAAAATACGCTTCGATTTCTTCATGTTAAGATCCCCCTATTTATGATTGTATGTTTGTATATCCTTATCTATTTAATCAAAAAATGCGACTATTGTCAAAGTTTTAGAAATATAATAAGTCGGACTCAGACTTAGCAAATGTTTGTGAAGCTAGTCGGTTTTCCGTATAATGGTAGAACAAGTGAGCCACGATACTTATATAGCAAATGGAGTGATGGCCGGGATGCCTACAGGTAAGTATTTTCGCATTGGTTATGCAGTTGCTCTAATTCTCTTGATCATTTATTTAAGTACTCTCGTTGATTTTATTTTTACACCGTTGGTCATTCTCGTCCAAACCATTTTTGCACCGATTGCGCTGTCGGGTGTGCTGTTCTATTTATTCCGACCGGTCGTGAAGTTGCTGGCAAAAAAATGCCGAAGGTGCTCGCCATTGCGATTATTTACTTAGCGTTTATTGGTCTGTTGACCCTCGCAGTCATTTTAGTTGGTCCAGAAATTCAACGGCAGTTCAATAGCTTAGTTGATATGCTGCCACGGTTTATTAATCAGGCCCAAAACTTTTACAATGACTTTATGCAAAGTGATTTGATGCAGAGATTTTACGAGAACAATTCGTTTAATTTGGAAGAGATCATTCAAAATGTAGGGAATTACTTGACGAATGAGCTCTCTGATATTGGTAGTAATGTGGTAGGTTTTATAGGTGCCATCACCAACGCCGTCATTGTCATAGGTCTCGTTCCCTTTATTTTGTTTTACATGTTAAAAGAGGGAGAGAAAGCACCACAATTTTTGCTTCGTTTTCTTCCATCTAAACAGAGAACGGAAGGAAAGCGTGTGCTTTCTGATATGGACGGTGCGCTTGCGAATTTTATTCAAGGACAGATCATCGTAAGCTTTTGTGTTGGGGTGCTCGTGTATATCGCCTATGTCATTATTGGGGTAGAGTATTCGCTCATCTTGGCCATTATTGCGATGCTTACGAATTTAATACCGTTTATTGGTCCATGGATTGGAACGGCTCCAGGTGTTATTGTTGCTTTGTTTGACGGCTGGTTCACGGCACTGCTCGTCGTAGGTGCAGTCGTTTTGATTCAACAGTTTGAAAGTTTATTTATATCCCCACAAGTGATGGGAAGAAAGCTTGCGTTACATCCAATTACCGTTATCTTCATTCTCTTAATTGCAGCCAATTTCGCGGGATTAATTGGGATGTTACTCGCGGTTCCGACGTACGCTGTGCTTAAAGTAATTGTGAGCCATACGTATCGTTTAGTGCGTCTTCGTTACAAAGAAGCACATGATGACTAATATAAGGAGTTGAGTAATTTGAGGACAGAAGAAGAAGGCATCCCTCAATGGGACGTTGAAGAAATGGAAAAAGCAGTAAAAGATGAAGAAACCGTTATTGTTGATATTCGTGAACCTGATGAGTATGAGGAAGGGCACATTCCTGGTGTGCCGCTTTTGCCAATGTCGGAAGTACCTGAGCGTATTGAAGAAATGGACAAGGAAAAAACGCACGTATTCATCTGTCGAAGCGGTCGACGTAGCCAAAATGTCGCGAAATTTGCGAGGGAAAATGGTTTTGAACGTGTCGTCAACTTCTCTGGGGGTATGCTCACTTGGGATGGCGAGTTAAAGACAGGAGAAGAAAAGCGAATTAAGGAAACAAAAGAGTTATATCGCACATGATTGTAGAGGCGCATCGCATTTCGCACAAGTGGAATGCGATGTTTTTCTTTTTGTTCTAACACGAAAAAACTTCTAAATAATGGATGTTGAATGTTGGAAAATGTCGTATAATATATAGGCAAAACAAAGCTATAGATAGGAAGGATATTGATGGAGACGAACATTCTAGTCGTAGAAGACGACCAAGAGATTGCCTTTATTATACGCGACCACCTGCAAGCCAAAGGGCACTATGTGACGGTTGCTTCAACGGGTAAGGAAGGTTTACAAGACTTTGAACAAGGGGACTATCACTTGGCGATTATTGACCTTATGATCCCAGAGCTGAGCGGGTTTGACCTTTGTCAACGCATTCGTCTTAAAAGCGATATCCCACTCCTTATTCTTAGTGCGAAAGCAGAAGATGATGATAAAGTTCGCGGCTTACATTTAGGTGCCGACGATTACATAACAAAGCCTTTTTCATTACATGAATTATCCGCTCGCGTACAAGCGCAATTGCGTAGACACCGACAATGGCGCAAACAAAAGTCTCCAGCGTATATTCGTTTCGGAACGCGCTATAAGCTGTACCCTGAGGAAAATGAGTTAACTAAAGATGGTGCGGTTGTGTCTTTAACGCCGAAAGAATTCGAGATTCTGTATCTGTTTTTGCAATTTCCAAACAAAATGTTTACGAAAAAAGAAATTTACAAGCTCGTCTGGCACGAAGAGTGTGAGGATGAACAAACGGTGACCGTTCATATGAAAGGTCTTCGGGATAAATTGAACGAAGATAAAAAAAATCCGAAATATATTGAGACGGTTTGGGGAAGTGGCTATCGCTTCGTTGGAGACGTCCAGAATGAAAATTAGGACATGGCTCTTCTTGTCCTTTTTCGTCGTCATGGTCTTGCCTGCTGTCGTTATTTATGCGATTTATAGCATTCTTACGGCTTGGAATGAACAGCAAAGCCTCAATGAATATTTGGAACTCGTTTCACAGTATCAGGATGTGCGAGACTATTTGACAGATCCGGAATTGTACACGTTTGATTACCGTGCTCATGAGGGGATTGAAGAAGATGTTGAAGGGGTTGCTGACATCACGCTGTATCGAGAGGATGGTTATATTGTCCATCAAACGAACCCTGTGCGCGCGGGTACACAACGAGAAGCGATGCCTTCGATCTATGAAGCTTATACGACGCAGAGATGACGTATTCACACTTTCATATGAAAGAGCCGGTGTTTGTTAATGATGAGATTGTTGGGTTTTTTGAGGTGAGTATCCCAAGAACGGAGCGTCTTGCTTACGTTCAATCTCGGTCAACGCTCGTATTTGGGGCGAGTGTCGTTGTTGTCTTATTCATGAGTGCGCTCATTTGGTTCGTGTTGAATCGTAGAATAAACAAGCCAATTCAAGCGCTTAGAGTGGATATGGATCGCTTTGCCAAACATGTGGACAGCTCCGAAAGCATTTTATACAAGAAAAGAGATGAAATTGGAGAGCTCATTCAGCATTTTGAACAAATGAAGCAAGAGACGTATGAAGCGCGTAAACGGGTGCAGCAAGAGCAAAAAGAGAAAGAAACGATGACTGCAGCACTTTCTCACGACTTAAGGACGCCACTCACATCGGTTTTAGCCTACACGGAATCACTTCAAGAGCGGGAACTAGAGCCTAAGACGAAAGAGAAGTATTTGGCTACGATTCGAAAGAAGTCCCTTCATATGCAACAGCTGATTGAAGACTTGCATACGTTTAACTTGCTCAAAAGCGATACAGTAAAGGAACGCAAAGTTACGATAGACGGTGATGAGTTTTTTGAGATGCTCACCGACGGTTACGATGAACTTTGTGCGAGCAAACAAATCACACTAAACAAACAAGTGAATATGAGCGGATCATACGACGTACATGTGAATCATATGATGCGCCTCGTCGACAATTTAGTTTCTAATGCGATTCGCCATACCCCGATAGGAGGAGAGATCCATCTGCTTTTTCAAGATGCCGGTCAACTACCGGAGTGGCTTTTCACGCAAGTTGACATCGATTTTCAACATTTTGGTGTGCTCATTGTTCAAAATGAAGGAGAAACCATCGACATGGTAGAAGCGAATCGGATTTTTGAGCCATTCTATCAGAGCGATTCGAGTCGTACGAAAGAACAAGGTCAACATTCAGGACTTGGCTCAGTGTCGCAAGTATGATTACGAAGCAACACGGTGGCGAGATCAAGTTCATTCCTGTAGATGGGTACGGGACGATGCTCGTTTCCACATTCGAAAAAAAGGAGGAATCCCTATGAAAAAACAACTCGTGTATAGCGTGGCACTTTTGCATCATTTTTATTGGCCAGTTGTGCAGTTACACCCCCACAAGAGATATTGTCCAACGTAACAGACAGTAGCAAAACACCGACTTCTTACTATTTAGAAACAGAAATCACATTTACGATGGATGAGTTCGAGGAAACGATTCTTCTCAAAGAGTGGCGTAATGAAGAAGCATATCGAATGGATATACATGAAAGTCTAGGTGTGAGTAAAACGGTTGAAAGTGCCGACGAGAGCATTACGTATATGGAAGAAGAAGAGTTAGTTCTTATTTCCGAAAACCAAGGATCTCCTCCAGCTGAGGTCAATTACTTGAATGATGTTTACGATTTAGAGGACATTGAACAGCTTGATTTTCGTGTCGCTGGAGAAGAAACGATTCTCGGTCGGGATACATACGAATTGCAAATGGATGGAGAAGAATCGTTTAGACTATGGGTGGATCAGTCGACGTGGGTGATTCTACGTTGGGAACGTGGTGGTTTGCAAACAGAAGCGCTCGTCTATGACGAAAACCCAGATTGGGATGAAGATCCGTTTAATCTGAAGTATCCAGATACCGCTGAAGTCATCTATACCGATGTAGCAGACCAGACGATATCAAAGGATGAAGTAGAAGCGATGTTTGGGCAACCTGTGCGCATCCATTCAGATCATGAAGCGATTGATTTACGAGAGATGTATCAATATTCTACAGAAGTGACACTAGAATATTTCCTTGATTTATCACCCTATATGATTTTAACGATTGCAGAAGAAGAGAATGAGTATCTTCACGAAAACGACCAAGTTAATTCATTTGAATCGTTTGTTCCAATTTCTGTTTGGGAAATTCCTGGAGGGTATGCACTATCTTGGGAGGAAGAAGGGCTATATTATAGTTTGTATCCAGAAGATCCTGCAGTAGAAGTTGAGGAACTTCAGCAGTTCGTCGAATCACTTAGTAATACAAAGTAAAGGGAACGAGCCGTCTTACGACGAGCTCGTTTTTTAATGGGTTGGTGAAGGGGCTCATGAAACGACTGGAAGGTGCTGTTTCCCCCTACAAAAAAATAGTTAAAAGACATAGGAGCAATGAGGATGCAAAAACAGAACAAGTCCATAGGATAAGGAGAACGAAGATATTGAATGATAGAGAGAAGGAGAATGGTATGAAAAAAGTGTGCATGGTTGTTGTCGAACATCCATTTCAAGATGCCCGAGTTTTTCGTAAAGAAGCAAAGAGTTTGCAAAAGAAAGGCTATCAAGTAACGATGATCGTCCCGCGGAAACAAGGGTATTTGTTTGGTGTGGATGGAACGCCTTATAAAAAGCATTACTTAAACAAAGTGTTCACGTATGAAGGAATCAAAATCGTCACTTATCATGCAGAAAGTTGCAAACATCATTTAAGTAAAGTATTAAAGGACGCTAGTGTTTGGGACCAGGCGTTTCAAAACCCCTTGACCCAACTCGCACTCAAAGAGAATGCAGACGTCTATCATGTTCATGAATATTTGTCACTGTTTGCAGGGGTAGGGATTAAGCGGAAAATGCTTGAACATAAAGGAAAAAAGGTTAAGCTCATTTACGATAGCCATGAGCTGACACCGGACCCGTTAAGTGAACGCTATCCTGAAGCGACAAAGAAGAACCTCTATGAAAAGCTACTGTTGATGTTGGATGAGGTCGACCAAATTATTACCGTATCGGATTCCATTAAGCAGTGGTATCAATCAAAGAAGCCGACTGTGCCTGTAGAAGTGATCTATAATTCTCCCCCGCTTACCGATTATACTCCTGCCAACACGAAGGTGACCGACCGATTAACGGTCTGCTTTGAAGGCAATTTAAGTAACCGAAAAGGCAATTGGGAAAAAATAAAGGCCATTTCTGAACTTTGTGCAAAAGAGATGCCCTTTCAATTTAAGATATTAGGAGGCACGCGATTTAATGAGCATCTTGAAATTCCTAGTCATCTTGTAGATGTGATTACCTTCACAGGTTGGGTTGATTATGCTCACATTCATGAGCACATGAAAGATGTTCACATCGGTTGGATTGACTCAGATGGACTCGATGCGTCACTGAATGAGCGATATGCCATGCCGAATAAATTCTTTAGCTATTTAACGAACGGGGTGCCTGTCGTTGTAAATGAAAGTGATGATCTTGCGGCTTTTCTTGAAAAGTACAGATGTGGGACCGTTATTCACAAAAAACAAGCATCTGCAGAAGATTACCGCGATGCCTTTCTTCAGCTGTATAACGATTCACAAATGCTTAATCAATTGAGTGAAAATGCGAGACGCATCATGGAAGTGTCTTTTTGTTGGGGAAGAATGGAAGACCGTTTATTGGCGGTTTATCGGTCACTTTTAAACGAGGAGGTTAAGTAGTATGCGTGTGCTACACATTCCGTATGGATATCCGATGATTGCTCTTTGCGATGCACTAAAACGAAAAGGTGTTGAAGCGGTATCTTGCCATTTTCAAGGTCACCCATTTCATTTTGAGCCGGATGTATGTTTGCAGTTGCAAAACACTCACAGGGACACACACCGTTCACGTATTGCGGACTATTTACGTGAGGCAATACAACAGTTTGATGTGTTCCATTTCCATTTTGGAGAGTCGTTTTTTCAGGACCGCAGTGATTTGGAGCTCATTCGAGCAGCTGGAAAGAAGATGGTCGTTCATCATCACGGGTCGGATATTCGCAAAGCTTCCTTAGCTCAAAGAAACAATCCTTATGTGAAAATAAAGCCAGAATGGACAGAAGAAAAAATCGAGAACAACACGAAGAAATTAGCTGAATATATCGACCACGCTTTCGTGCAAGATTACGAGTTAAAAGGCTATATTCAAAATACGTACCCCCATGTGCATGTCGTCCCTCATACATTGGACACGGATTTGCTATCGCCGAACTACCCTTCAGCCAAAAAACGTCCTCTTATTGTGCATGCTCCGACGAGTCGTGTGTTGAAAGGTACAGCGGTTGTGATGGAGACAATGGAGAAGCTCAAGCAAGCAGGCTTTGATTTTGACTTTCAACTGTTAGAAGGATCGACCCATGCAGACACAAAAAAACGTCTTGCTCAAGCAGACATTGTCATTGATCAATTGCTTATTGGTGCACCGGGTTATTTGTCGACAGAAGCGATGGCTCTTGGTAAACCGGTCATTTGTTTCATTCGATCGGATGTAAGAGACCACTACCCCGATGATTTTCCAATTGTGAACGCCAATCCTGACACGTTGGCTAAAGAGTTAGAGAAGCTTCTATTAGCTCCAGACAGCTGGAAAGAATTAGGGGTTGCGGGACGTGACTATGTAGTCCGCCATCACCATCCAGACGTTGTAGCAAATCGTTACATCCAAGTGTACGAATCACTCTAACAAAAAAGAAAGACTTGCCGATGACGGCAAGTCTCCCAACTTCAAGCGGCTAAACTCTTCGTCCGCCAATGAGGTTAAACAAAGCGACGACGAGGGCAACAACGAGAAGTATGTGGATGAGATTCCCACCAACCTCAAATCCAAACCCAAGAAGCCACAAGATGATAATGATGCCGACGAGTGTCCATAACATCGCGAATTCCTCCCTGTTTCTACTGGCTTCAATCCTTTTTCATGTATATGAGAAGCGGTTTGTCCTTTATGCGCTACCCGTGTTGGGTCCATGACTT
This sequence comes from Geomicrobium sp. JCM 19037, assembly GCF_000698105.1. Taxonomy (NCBI): domain Bacteria; kingdom Bacillati; phylum Bacillota; class Bacilli; order Caryophanales; genus Geomicrobium; species Geomicrobium sp. JCM 19037. The sequence continues at coordinate 15,070 of NZ_BAWZ01000054.1, forward strand.
CATATGTTGCACCATCTGCTCGGCGGCATTTCCTTCTCCATAGAGACTCGGGTGTTTCGCAGGCTTTTGCAAACGGGAGACCGCCTCGGATATTTTCGTTTGTGAGTCAGGGGTGACGAGTGTGTTCCATTTTGCTGTCACCGTCTCTTTCCATTCGGTTTCTTCTCGTAACGTCACACATGGTACTTTTAGCATAAAGGCTTCTTTTTGAAGACCACCTGAATCCGTTAATATTCCTTTAGCTGATGCAGCTGCTTGTAGGAGATCGAAATAGCTGAGAGGGTGAATAGCAATCATGTTTTTCCGTTGCTCACAAGAGCGCAGGCCGATGCTGTCGATTTTCTTTCTCGTTCGTGGATGTAGCGGAAAGAGTACAGGTGCATCAAGGGTTTCAAACGCATCCAAAATCGCCGCTAACCGCTTAGGGTCATCGGTATTTTCTGCACGGTGTACGGTTGCTAAATAATACTTGCCTGCGTTTAGCTTTTGGAGAGCGAGCACGTCGGACTTTGCCGCATCGTCCTTGTAATAAAGCACGGCGTCGTACATGATATCACCGGTCTGATAAACCCCATTGGTAATGCCTTCTTTTTTCAACAACCTCACCGCTTCATCTGTCGGGCAAAATAACAGCGTGGATAAATGGTCGGTAATGACACGATTGATTTCTTCTGGCATCTGCCGATTAAAACTGCGAAGTCCGGCTTCGACGTGGACAATTGGCACGTGATGTTTCGCGGCGGTCACCGCACCTGCCAGCGTAGAATTCGTATCTCCGTATACGAGCATCATGTCAGGTTTCTCTCGGTACATGAGTTTTTCAATTTCAATCATCATTCTTGCTGTTTGCGCACCGTGCATTCCTGAACCAATCGCAAGCTGGTACGTCGGTTTTTTAAAGCGAGCTGTTTAAAAAATACGTCCGACATTAGCGGATCATAATGTTGACCAGTGTGAACAACGATTTCTTGAAAGTCTTCATCTTGTTCCAATAAGCGCGATAACACACCGGACTTAATAAATTGAGCCTTGCCCCAACGACCGTCATAATTTTCACTACAATCGCCCTCCAATTTCTTTCCGTACCTCGATTCTCTGTAGAAAATATATGTCTATTTTAATGAAGCATTCCTTTAGTTTTTTCGTCCGTTGTATGGAATAAGCCTGCTCATCATATAGTCATGAGACTACGTTTTTGGAGAGGTGTATATGGAACTCAATGTAAAAGGAAAAAAAGTACTCGTAACCGGAGGCTCTCGCGGAATTGGTAAAGCGATTGCCGAAGCATTTATACACGAAGGGGCAACTGTCGGGGTGTCGGCAAGAAACGAGCGAGACTTAGTAACGGTTGCGAAGGATATCGGCGCATCTCATTATGTGTGCGACCTTTCGTCGTATGACGATCGGGAACGTTTAATCGAAACATTTATTCGTGAGCAAGGGACCATTGATATTCTCGTAAATAATGCAGGGGCGAGCATCGGTAGTACGGTCATGAATACGCCCGTGCAATCTTTTGAACAAGCGCTGCAAATCAACTATATCGCACCCCTTCATCTGTCAAAGCTCACAGCGAGCGAGATGGAAACGAACGGTGGTGGAGTGATTGTGAATGTGGCCTCAATTTACGGTAGAGAATCAGGAGGAAACCCGTCATATAATGCAGCCAAAGCAGCGTTGATTAGCTTTACAAAAGCGTTTAGTACCGAAGCAATCGCAAAAAACGTACGGGTTTGTGGCGTCGCTCCAGGCGCAGTGTATCACCCAAATGAGGAATGGACAAAACGGGTCACGAACGATCCAGACTTCCTTAAAAATTATGCGAAAGCGAAAATCCCGGCAGGAAGAATCGGTACGCCCCCTGACATTGCGAGTGTCGTACTATTTGCTGCATCTGAACAAGCCACTTGGATTGTCGGAAATACGATCCCTGTTGATGGGGGCCAATCTCGTTCAAATATTTGAAAGGAAGTGAAAGTATGAAAAGAGCACCACTAATCGGAAAAAATATTCTCATTGTCGGAGGAGCTGGATTTATCGGCAGTCATCTTGTTGATCGTCTACTAGATGACGCGGCACACGTTGTCATTATCGATAATCTTTTTATTGGACAACGAGCAAACATCGAACAGGCCATCAAACGAGGAGCAACGTTTGTCATCGATGACGCAGAAAACCAAGAAGCATTGGAGTACTTGATTGAAAAACACGAAATTAACATCGTATTCAACTGTGCAACGAAAGCATTAAACTACTCATTTATGAATCCTGCCAACGCGTATTTAACGAATGTTGTTGTCATTAAAAGTCTGCTAGAACTTCAACGAAAACAGGCTTTTGAGACGCTTTGTCATTTCTCTTCTTCTGAAGCCTATGGAACTGCGCAATATGAACCGATGGATGAACAACATCCGCTTCTTCCAACGACCACCTATGCTGCTGGAAAAGCAGCTGCAGACCTTATGATCCGATCGTATGTACAGATGTTTGATTTGGATGCGTTTATCGTCCGCCCGTTTAACAATTACGGGCCGAGACAAAATGCTGACGGCCCTCTCGCTGGTGTCATCCCGTTAACCATCCGAAAAATATTGCTGAATGAAGCGCCGGAAATTCACGGTTCGGGTAAACAAACGCGAGACTTTGTGTACGTGAAAGATACAGTTCAACTCGTCCTAAACGTATACGAAAAGATTGAAGCAGGAGAGACGGTGAACATTACTACTGACCAACAATTATCGATTGAAGAAGTCATTCAATCGATAGCGAAAGTCATGAATTACTCAGGCCAGATCGAAAAAAAGCCAGATCGAAAAGCAGACGTGAGGGACCACCGTGGTTCAAGAGCGAAGCTTAAAGCGATGATTGGAGATTATGAAAAGACCACCTTCCAAGATGGCATCAAGGCGTGCGCTGACTGGGTGAAGAAGCACACGTAATTTACCCATTTTTCAAGAAATATGTTCATCTCCCCTGACGAATGCACGTCCACAACCCCTTTGATTGCGTATGCTATTTAGAAAGGGGTTTTTGTTATGGCCGATAAAGCGAACATTCGCGTTTCAATACACGAGCAATGGGAAGCAGATGGATTGTTCATTGATGGCGAATACTATGTGCCTTATCAAATGATCGAACAAGCATTTAATACAGAAAAAACATTTTGGAGTCGAGAACGACTGCTTGACATCCGTCTAACGAACGGAAAAATACGAACGATTGCCCTTATGAAACGAGAGGGAACTATTTTCGATACGACTTAAGCCGAGTTGAAAATTGGGCAGTAACCTTTGATGCAGCGGGTATACCGACAACGAGTCACGGTAGTAAATCGGTGTACAATCCTTCAACAATCTCATTGTACGGACTACAAAATTACAGTTTGTATTTACTGAACAACGCCAAAGAATGCCGCGAAAAATTCTTACTCGTTGCCAACTGGCTCGTCGACTATCAAGATGAGCTTGGAGGGTGGGCGTATACATTTGACCATCCTTTTCTTCCTCATCGCGTCTCCACCCTTCGTGCCCCGTGGTATTCTGCAATCGGTTTAGGGATGGCATTGTCCGTGTTAAGCCGAGCAACACTTTTGACGGATGATCAAGGTTTTTAGACGCAGCCGTGCGCGTCGTTCCACTCTTTCAAAAAACCGTTGCTGAAGGCGGCGTGCGTGCTCAGTTTGAGGGAACGTATGACTTTTATGAAGAGTGCCCCACAACGCCATCAAGTTTTATTTTAAATGGGTTCATGTTCTCTTTAATTGGGCTTTATGATTTGCACACCGCTTCCAATCAAGAAGACGCTCATCACCTGTTCCAGTCAGGAATGCGTACACTCAAACGAATGTTACCACTTTATGATCTAGGAAACCGTACCGCTTACGATTTGACCCACTATACCGCCGCATCAGGAGGGCCAAACATTGCAAAGTGGGGATATCACATTACCCATATTCATCTACTAGAAGCACTAAACTCCATCCATCAAGACGATGAATTCGAAACCACACTTCACCGTTGGAAAGGGTACTTGCAAGGGAAGAGCGGGGGAGTGTAGGTTCATCAAGTGGCATTTACGTAACCGGCTTTCGCTACGCTGGTTACGTAAACATCATCATAATTTATCAAAAATTAAAATAAATTGTAGAATTTTAGGAGGTGTTATGCCAAAAAAACAGAACCATGTTAATAGGTCAAAAGAATTATCGGAGGATTCGATGTTCGTTGCTCATTATCGAGAAACAGATAAAAAAGATCAGTGCGTACGAGATCATTTAATGGAAACAAAGGGTTTAGCAGAAGCTCATGGGGCGAAGTTACACATGAAATACATGGCTGGTTTAGCCGGACTGCTTCATGATTTAGGGAAGTATAGTGATGACTTTCAACTTTATTTATATCAAGCGGTTTTTGAACCTGAGAAATCAATTTTGCAAAGAGGGGACGTTGATCATGCAACCGCAGGTGGAAAACTCCTTTATGAGAAATATTACCAAAAAGAAAGCTCATCTCACGAAAAGTTGCTTGTAGAAATTGTTGGAAATGCCATTATTTCTCATCATGGTAATCTTCATGATTACGTTACGCCTGAATATGAATCCCAATTTTTAAAACGCATTACAAAAGAAACGTTACCTCAGTACGAACAAGTTAAACAACGTTTCTATGAAGAAGTGATGAGCGAGATTGAGTTTGAGGCTTATGTGGTAAAAGCTGTAGAAGAACTTGAGCAACTTGGCGTATATGCGATTGACGGAAGCTTTTTTATTACGAAGTTTGTTTTTAGTTGCTTGGTCGATGCGGACCGCACGAATACAAGAGCTTTTGAACTAGGCATTTCTTCAACGATAACTACAGATGTAAATCCAGAGTTTAATCGCTATTACTATACGTTGATGCAATATCTTGAATCGCTCAAACATAAAGACAATGGGGATGAGCCCATTAATGTACTTAGAAGAGGAATGTCCGATCAGTGTGATGAGTACGCGAGGAAACCTTCTGGAATCTTTACACTATCCATTCCTACCGGTGGCGGGAAAACACTCGCAAGCCTTCGTTATGCGTTGAAACATGCTATGCAATTTAAAAAAGATCGAATCATTTACATCGTCCCTTACACGACGATTATTGAACAAAATGATCAGGAAGTTCGAGACCGTCTTGATGCGACAGACGATCTATTAGAATACCATTCAAACCTTATTGATGAATCCGTATGGGATGCAGGTGACCGTGGCGATGAATTTAAAGACGGGCACTTAACAAAAAAACAGAAGCTTAAACTCTCTGCCGAAGATTTCTCAGCGTCGATTATTTTTACGACCATGGTCCAGTTTTTAAATGTGTTCTATGCGAAAGGAAATCGAAATACGAGGCGATTACACAATTTTAGCAACTCAATTATTATTTTTGATGAAGTTCAAAGGGTCCCTTTACATTGCTTGTCATTATTTAATGAAGCAGTTAATTTTCTACATCAAAAAGCCAATTCTAGCATTTTACTTTGCACGGCGACCCAACCGACTTTGGGAGACATTGCATATAAACTGATGAAAAATGAAAATGATGAAATCATAAATAATTCACCAGCGATTGAAGAATCTTTTAAACGCGTTAATGTAGTGGATAAGACTAAACAGCAAATGAATAACGAATCACTCGTAGTGTGGATAAGGGAAAGCATTAAAGATTGGGGTAGTACTTTAATCATTCTTAATACTAAGCGCGTAGTTAAGGAATTATATGGAAAGTTAAAAAGTGAAAACATTCAAGTCTTTCATCTAAGTACATCAATGTGTCCAGCACATCGTAAAGATCAGTTAGAAGAAATAAAGAAAATGCTCGAATATAATACTCCGTTTGTATGTGTTACAACAGCTCTGATAGAAGCGGGCGTGGATGTAGATTTCAAGTGTGTTATTCGATCTCTTACAGGCTTAGACTCTATTGCTCAAGCAGCAGGTCGTTGTAATAGAAATGGAAATGATGATAGTAGAGATGTTTTTGTTATTGACCATTCGGAAGAAGAGTTAGACAAGTTAATCGATGTCAAAGTTGGTAAGGCGATTTCTAAACGAATGATAAGGTATTATATTAAGCGACCATCATGTTATCAGCATAATTTGTTTGGGGAAATAGCAATGAGAGAATTTTTTGAGAAATTTTATGAAGAAAGAAAAGGGGTTTTTAACTACACTATAAAAAAGTATGAATTAACAATGACGAGCATTACAATTAATACCGATTTAAATGGGTTTATTAATGAATATAATTTAAATAATATAGAGAGCTTTCCGTTAATCCAGAAAAGTAGCATGACTACAGCTGCTAAAAATTTTGAAGCAATTAATCAAAAAACAATTTCAATCATAGTTCCGTATGGAAATGAAAGTGCTGGTGGTAAAGGAATTATAGCTGATTTAGGAGGCGGTAAAAAAATTGATGAATTGGCAATTACATTAAAGCGATCGCAACAATACTCAATCAATGTTTCGGAATATGAATTAAAAATTTTGAAAAATGGAAATGCAATTATACCTCATCTTAACGAAGCATTCTTTGAATTACGTGAGAATTGGTACAGTGATGAGTATGGTCTTGACTTGAAAGGTGATGGGGAGTTGAGAGAATTAATGTACTAACCTCAACTACCCACAAAACAAAAACTTTAAAATTAGTCATATTAATTCTTATTTCAATCCACGTACCAATAAGGTACGAAATAATGATGTGACATTAATATGTTTTGCCATAAAAATTAAGAACTAAATGTATTTACAAGTTCAAGAATTAATATGATTAATTTAATGAAAGTAATCGGCACAAATATTCTATTTACACATTAGATGTATTGAGAACAACAAAATGGAGGTTGATTATTGAATCAAGGTATTAAGCATACTTTAGGCAAAATTACACTGGGATTGCTGATTAAAGTAGTGGGAGAGTCAATTTGGCGCTTTATCAAGTTTTAATCTAACCAACGCCTTTATTATTTAAAAGGCGTTGGAATAAGAGGTGAGTTATGAAAAATCAAATAGAATTTGAAGTTTACGGTGACTATGCGCTTTTTACTGATCCACTTACAAAAATTGGAGGGGAAAAGTTGTCCTATAGCGTTCCCACATATGAAGCACTCAAAGGGATATGCATGTCCATTTATTGGAAACCAACGATCATTTATTATATTGATGAAGTTCGAGTCATGAATGTAATTGAAATGGAGTCAAAAGGGATTCGCCCTGTTGATTACACAGGAGATAACGATTTGGTTAGCTACACATATTTGAAAGGGGTTCGGTATCAAGTAAAAGCACATTTTAAATTTAACTACAATCGACCTGAGTTAGAATATGATCGCAATGAGGGAAAACATTTTTAATATACTACAACGTTCATTAAAAGCTGGGGGAAGAAGAGATATTTTTCTAGGTACTCGCGAATGTCAAGGGTATGTTGAACCATGCAAGTTTGGAAGTGGGGCAGGCAGTTATGATAAAAGTGGCATTCACAAATTAGGGACTATGGTGCATGGTTTTAATTATCCCGATGAAACAGGTAGGAATCAATTAGAAGTCAGACTATGGCAAGTTGATATGATAAATGGTCGCATTAAATTTGATAAACCTCATGAATGTAAAAATAA
>NZ_BAWZ01000053.1:0-22872 GCF_000698105.1 Geomicrobium sp. JCM 19037
ATCAAGCCAATTGATGGCACCATAGATCGGTTTTGTGAACGTCCGCGTAAACCACAGGGACGCAACGGCAAATACAAGAATCGCAATGCCGAGAATGACGAGTGAGACGATGAGTAATGTCGATCCAATTTCATTCAATGGTCGAAAAGGCAACTCGGGAATGGGAGCATAAACGACATAAGTGAGCCCGTCCGATTCTGCCATTTGGACATATGCATCTACGCTTTCAGGCTGTATTTGATGTAGCATTACTTCGCCAAATGAAGGTTGCCTTAACCACTCGGGTGCGCGGAATTGATTGACGAGCTCATCATCATTGAATACATACCCCCAAGCATCATGCTGCTCAAACTGTTGGAGCACTTCAGAAGCGTTACCCTCTTCAATGAAAGTAGCAAGCAAATCGTTTGTGACACGTTCTTCCCCATAAAGAAGTAAGTACGTCTCTTCAGAGACTTGAAAATAAGATGTATACATATGGTAATTACCTACAATTGGATTGTCGACCATCGTTTGAAGTTCTTGCAATGTATACGACTGAGCAAATCCTTCACTGGCAGGATAGGTGTCCGCTACTGTTCCGTCTTCATTAACTATTTGAAACCATCCATTTCGAGCATCTGCTTCCTCTTGCAATTCGTCAATGATCGATAGTTCCCCAGAAAATTCATACTCCGTTGATACAGAAAAGGACAAACTCTCTAGTCCAGCATCATAAAAATCTGTGCGACGTTCTTGCGTAGTCAAGTAAAAGCCGAAAATCAGAATAATTGTGAATAATAGTGTTGAGGTAACGAACAAGATGATGGCATATTGCAGTGTGAATCGTCGCCATAACCGAAAACGAAATCTTTTCATGACCCGTCTCCATCAGGGTGAACCGGTAACCGAGTCCACGAACCGTTTCAATATACTCGGGCTTACTCGGGTTCGCTTCAATTTTCTCCCGAATTCTACGAATGTGAACGGTCACAGTATGTGCATCGTAATAATGCTCATCCCCCCATACCTTTTCGTAAAGCTGTTCTTTATGGAAGACTTGGCCAGGGTGGCGACAAAAGAAAAGCAATAACTGAAAGACGAGGGCAGGGCAGCTCGTACGTTCGCCGAGCACAGTAAGCGTTCCTGCCCGAGGATCAATCGTGAAGCGCTCGTATGCATGCGGTAAAGCGTCTGCTGATGGCGCAGAAGCGGGCCGCAACAGGCGGGCCCGAATTCTTGCAACGATCTCTAACGGGTTAAAAGGTTTCGTAATATAATCGTCGCCACCAATGGCGAAACCTGACAGTTTATCAAAATCTGAATCTTTCGCTGTGACGAAGAAGATCGTCGCTCCAGATTGGTGACGAATTTGTCTGCAAATCTCAAACCCATCGCCATCCGGTAGCATCACGTCAAGAAGGATGAAATCATAAGTATGCGTGTGGCAAAGGTTAGTGCTTGTTTTTGAGTTGCGGTGCCATCAACGTCTTGAAACCCTTCTTTTTGAAGGACTTTGTGAAGCATCGTCCGTATAGCGTTATCGTCTTCCACAAGTAAAATTCGCGGGCTAGTCATCGTTCTTCACTCCTTACTCTCTATGAAAATAGTGTACCATCTGAACATTACGAGAAGCTCAACAAGCAGAATCATATTTAATCTACCGGTGAGGCGATCGTTCTCTTCTAGTTACCTTCGATCTGTATGCTAGCTATAGACTTAGGTTTTGGAGGGAGTAAGGAAAATGAATAGGAAACGTTGGGTTGCTTGTGGAATTGCTGTTCTTATCGTTGGCATTGCCATTCCAGTACAAATGTTTGTAGCCGTGATGACGGCTGACTTTTCGGACGTATTTTCGTTTGATCAAGTACCGCGAGGAAGTGATGAAGACAGGATCGAACGGAGAAATTGTCGTCCTTGAACTGGACGGCATGATTGAAGACACAGGTAGTGAATCAGGCTTTTTGGCGGCGGGATACCAACATCGGCAATTTATGGAAATGCTAAATGATGCAATGGAAGATCCTCTCGTCGATGGGATTGTGATTACGATGAACACGCCTGGGGGGAGCGTCGTCGCTAGTCATGCAATCTATGAACAAGTCGTTCGCGCCAAGGAAGAATTTGACACGCCAGTATACGTTTCGATGGCTGAAATGGCCGCATCTGGCGGGTATTACATTGCAGCAGGTGCTGATTATATTATGGCGCACCCGGCGACACTGACCGGTTCAATTGGAACAGTGATAAGCGCAGGGTTTAATATCGCTGATCTTGCCGATGAATGGGGCATTTCCGAAACGACCTTCTCTTCTGGTGAATTCAAACAGCTGGGGTCACCCTTTGAATCCTTAACCGAAGAGGAATCTGAACTCATGCAAGCGATTGCCGATGATATGTATGATGATTTTACATCGATCGTTGCTGAAGGTAGAGGGTTTAGCGAAGAAGAAGTCAACACGGTAGCACAAGGGCAGTTGTTCACGGGGAACCAGGCATTGCAAAATGGACTTGTTGATGAACTTGGCGATCTTGAAGACACGGTTTTGCATATGGAATTGATGCTCGACTTAGATGCGACTGTGACGCATTACACGAATGGTTCTACGGAAGGGTCAATGTGGAATGTATTGGCGCCGCTTGGCTTAGGAGCGTTCGCCTCTGACAAATTTGATGCAAATAGAGCGCCGAGTTTGCTCTATTTGCATCAATAGGAGGGAAGACGATGCAAATGTATGCAGGTTTTTGGTTACGGTTTTGGGCATATGTCATGGATCTTCTGATCGTCGCTTCCTTGAACGCTATTATTATTCGGCCAGTATTCGCACTTTGGCTGCCTGATGATCTTGCGATTGGCGTATTTGCAATTGAAGCAATCATAGTGACGTTTAGCTATTACGTATACTTCATTCTCTTAACGAAATGGCAACAGCAAACGATTGGAAAAATGGCATTTGGCTTGCGAGTCGAGAGTTTGGAAGGTGGTTCGCTATTGTGGAAAGACGTATTTGTTCGTGAAGTGGCAGGGAGGATCATACACCGCGTGTTCGTTATTACCAACCTTCTCTACATCATGATTGCTGTGCATCCCGAAAAAGCAGGCGTGCATGACTTGTTGTCAGATACGAGAGTCGTCGTTAAGCGCGGCAGTATAAGGGTTGGCGAAAACAATACGCACTCACACTGATACGCTGTTTGACCAATAGCTAAATGCACAATCGGCACGTGCGCAGTCATTATACGAGTAAAGGGAACTTGACAATGGGCTTTTTCGTGCGCTATCGTTTGTTCAAAGCACTAATGAGGAGAGATGCCGATGTCTAGTTCCCGTCTGCCGATGATAAACGCGTTCTCTGTCGCAGGAATTCTCATTGCTCTGTTCGTGACTCTTATAATGCTCGGTACGGGGGCGGTGAGAGGATTTGAATTTATCTTTTTAGGCGTTGCAATCATGTGTTTTTGCCTAAGCTATTTACACCCACAATTTAAGGAAAATGATGAACGTGCTCGCAAGATTAAAGAGCGGGGCATGTTTTATAGCTTTTTCATTATGCTCGGTGTGGTCACCGTATTGATTACAATCGTCCTCTTGCAAGTCATTCAAGTAGGCGTACTGCAAATCTTAGGCTTATTAGCGGGGATTATGATCGCGGTGATGTATGTATCTTTCGTTATATTATCCCGAATCTATTAAGTCATTTGACTGAATATTATGGTAAAATAAATGCTTGGGAGGGATTCGTGTGACAATCGAAGTGTGGATCACTGTTCTTGTCGTCGGTTTACTCATTGTCCTGTCCCCAGGCCCTCAATGGATGGTGACGATCAAAAATACCTTGTCTTCTAAAACTCATGGAATGTTTACCGTTTGGGGCATGTGTTCGGGAAGCATGGTTCATATCCTTTACTGTTTGTTAGGTATTGGAATTATCATTTCCCAGTCTGTTCTGTTATTTAACTTGATAAAATGGTTAGGTGCAGCGTACCTTATCTACTTAGGTGTGAAGGCACTGTTCTTTCGAAAAGAAGAACCCGGGCTTTCTTTGCAACGTGCAACAAGCCAAGTTGGACTGAGCAAATGGACCGCTTACCGAAATGGTTTTTTCACGAGTCTGTTGAACCCGAAAGCGACATTATTTTACTTGTCATTATTCACCCAAGTCATTCACCCAGAAGTTGCAATTGGCGTTCAAGTATTCTATGGAGTATCTGTCATTGGCATTGAATTGATTTGGTACACACTTATGGTCATGTATATTACTCATTCTTTCATACGAAAATGGCTAGACAAATGTACAGTCATGATTGAACGGGCATCTGGCGCATTCCTCATTCTGTTTGGCGTCCGTCTCGCGTTCATGGATTCGGAAAACAAATCATAAAAACAATTCGCAAGCGCTTTGCCTGCGAATTGTTTTTATTTTCAGTTATTTTTTGTTTACATATGTAAACATTAAGAGTGTGATGAAAAAAATACAATGATGACGAGGAGGTTAACGTTGGACTATCGGAAGAAAATGTTAAAGATCGAGGATTGTATTGAAGACTTTATTCAGATGGAAAAAACGACACGGGAGCAAATGAACACTGACGAACAAAATTTGTACTTCGTATCTAAAGGTATGAACGCGGCGTATCGATATGTTGTGAATCGCATGGTCCGTGATTTTGAATATGAAAAGGAGAGATTGTCGTTGGAAGAACAGTTGGAGAGAGTGAGGAATCGTTTTCAAAAGCTATCTAAAGATAATATTGAGCAGAGCAAGGTTCCTTTAGGGGAAACGATTAAAGAAAGCGATTATCGGGATGATATACCAGAAGAGGCAATTGAAGAAGTGAATAACTTGAATGAGCATTTCCAACAAGGGATGTTTGAAGGGATTGCGTTCGCATACGAACAAGTGGGGAATTATATTTCCATTATGCTTCATCATTCGACGGCGCTCACTGAAAAAAGCATTACAGATCTCGTTCAACAAATTGAACAAAATCATTTTGCGAATGTAGCGATTTCAGAAACAGCTGAATCGTACCAAGACGGCTTCGCAAACGGAGCGAAATCTGGATTCAATATGGCTTCTTGGGAAATCAAGGATACATTTAACACGTAGAGCGTCTCGGTCGCTTGTATCCATTTTAACATCTCGTTTTACGCGTGACATGCAGTCACGCGTTTTTCCATTTTCGAATCACCCAATCAACAAACTGTTGAGACAAAAAGATGCTCACGATGAGGTTTACAATTAGCATGCCTAAGCTCACAAATAGAACAAGGGCACGATGCTGAAAGATCAAGTCTAGCAGGTTAGCTCCAACAACAGTAAATCCTCCAAACAACAGGAAGAATGTCACAATGACCATCACGGTTCGCAAAAGAATTCCCTCCTTATTTCACAGAAAATCAGTTTTGAATTTTTAGATAGGGGAAGGGTACATACGTTGATTTGCTCGAAGACAATTGTTCAAATTAAGCATGACAAGCGTATCACAACGTCGCGTCCCTAGTAAAAGAAAGGGTGATGCCAAGTGTTTAAACGAGAAAGGCGTATATTTGGTTCTAAAAGAATTGCGAGAATTGTGTTCTTTTCAGCGTTAGGTGTAGCGCTCTTCGTCTATGACCCCTTTTTGATTGGCGGAGAAGTGTTTGACTATGATACTGAATGGCTTACGAATTTCATGGATACGATTGCGTTTTGGAACTGACATCCCTCGAATGTTAACGGGTCTACCCCTGTTTAACATCAAGCGAATGGGGGTATCTTCAAACAGGTGATAAACATGAAACATGCCATGTGTTCGTTTCCGGTGGAGGGGTTGGTGGGTTGACGCTTGCTTTGAAGCTCGGGCTTTGCGGTATTTCGGTTATTGTCGCAGAGCGGAACCGAAGAAGAAGCCCGCTTTACAAAGGGGAGTTGCTCCAACCAAAGAGTATTGAAATTCTCCACCGACTTGGATTAGGAAAGCAACTAGACGTTTCCTCGTTCCCGGTTGAAACGTTGCGCACACAAGAGTGGAATTGGAATCATAATGACGGTTTTATACGCAATGAAAGTCGCCTTAGCTACAAGATTTTGGCGCACCCGTTTAACGAAGCGCGGATGATTCCTCACGAAGAACTTCGTGACCTTCTCATTGCCCAGATTAAAAAGCTTCCTAGTGTGGAAGTGATTCGTCCCGCGAAATTTACGGGATTTCAAGATGATCAAGCAGTGATTACCACAGGTGGTAAGGAAATGAAAATCTCGGCCCACTATTATGTCGGAGCCGAAGGCCGTGGATCAAGGATGCGCAAGGCGATGGCATTACAAACGAAGAGAAGAAATACAATCATCATTTCCTGACCGCTTCTTTTCCTAGGCCCGCGTCATTAACAGATGGGTTTGTCTTTGGGGCGGCGCACTCGTTCCTAGGATTATTTCCTTTACCCGACGAGCAAGTTCGTTCTGTATACATGATTCCCCCAGGCAGTTATCGACAATTTAAAGACCAGCCGATTACGGATTATTATGATTTGCACGGGCAATACGTCCCTGAACTTCGTGAAACGATGACGACGATTAAAGAGTGGCGAGACGTGCAACTGATGATCCCATTTCGCTTTCAGTCTCCCAGATATACGAGAGGACGAATGGCCATTTTAGGAGATGCTGCACACTCGGTTCACCCAATGGCCGGTGAAGGATGAACTTGGCGATTCAAGATGCTGACGTATTAAGTGAACTGTTTTGTTGGATGGACGAACAGGGAAAGTGGCGAGACGAACGCCAGCTCGGTTGGTACGAATCCGTTCGAAAGCTCGTGTTGATCAGATGATTGCATTGAGCCACCGTTCGGCTTTAGCCTATTCCTATCACAATCGGGCGTTTCGCTTACTTCGTAAACGTGCGATCACAGCGATGGAAGAGCGACCGCTTTTGCATTTTCAACAAATGCTCAATGTTTCAGGTTTGGGATATGCAAAAGCCAATCTATTGGATTGGTCCAATCATTTAGATGTGTTACCTGCGATCGACCGAGGTGGAGTATACCCAACAAGCAAGCAGAATCCGTACTTTTATACCGATAAAGATGACTACCCTTTTAAGTATCAGTGAGGAGCTGAAGAGATGTTAGTAAATGAAATCGTACGGATGAACAATGCCCGCAAATGGATGAAGAGCAATGAATCATTTTTGCCGACATGGCATGCGTATATTGGCTATCGATATGGCTTTTTGATCGCCTAGAAAAGCCAATGCCCATATCAATGTTGGCTGCGGAAGATCAGTTAGATGAACAATTGCTGAACTGCTGGGTAGAAACAGGTATTGCAGTTGGGCACTTGAAAAAGAAAAGCAAAGACCGAGTAAAGAGTGTGAAGTCCATCCGCAAGCAAATGTCCAAATTCGATAAATCATCTGTCGGTGTACTCGTTGAAGAAATGATGAGGCTTCACATTCCGACGCTGTTGGCGTTTGATCAGAAACTGTCAAAAGATCCGCACCCCGATGAAGACGACTATGGCCATGTTGTCGCGGAGACGAGTGCTCTTATTGAAACCATCGCATATCCTAAACTGAACAGCGTTATTAAAGATACGAAGGCAAAACATATTCTTGATCTAGGGTCTGGGTACGGTGGCTACTTGAACCGGATTGCAGCTGACCACCCCGACTTATCGCTTACAGGTATAGAAATTAATGAAGCCGTCGTTCAAGAAGCGGCTCGTAGAGCCGACCACAAGCATATTCGTTTTAAACAAGAAGACATTTTGAGTGAAATCGAACACGACGAACGCCCAGACCTCATCATGATGAATAACGCTTTGTATTATTTTAATGAAGGAGAACGATCAAAGATCTTTGATTATATTTATCGTAGCCTCGTTTCAAAAGGAAGCTTCGTCATGATTACGCCCCTTGCCGATTCCGAAAAAGGGTTAGCATTTCCAGCGGCATTTAACAGTTTCATGAGCGGGCACGAAGACATGCATCCACTGCCAACGAGAAAAGAAATTAAGCAACTTGCGGATACACATCGGTTCAAAATTAAAAACGAAACGGCTGTCGTAAAAGAAGGCGGTTGGCATTTCTTCCATCTCACAAAAAAAGATTAAAAAAGGGACTGCCTGAAAACGAGGCAGTCCTTTGTTGTATTCTTATGTGATTACGTGTAAAATGAAATAGTGATTCATAAAATTTGTGAATCATTCATACTTGTTCATTATCATTATATCAGATTATATTGTCTAGTGTCAATGATGACTTTTTAAGGGGTGTTTGCATGGAATCGAAAGAAGAACAACAGGAACAAGAGCGACTCTCGCGAGTCATTGACGTCATTCAACGTCAAAAGCAAGCGCGTATTGACGAAGCGGGCTTATCGAAGCAAGAAGTCATTGACATGCGAAAGACGTTTTGGGACGAAGTGACCGTCAACTTAGATGAACCTGATGACATTATAGAGACAGAAGCGAGCATCCGACAACGAGCAGAACTATTAGGTGAGCATGAACGCTCTTATCAACGTTTCACGAAACACATTCGAACGTTGGAACGACTGGAAACCTCCCCCTATTTCGGGCGATTAGATTTTCAGGAGACTGGTGAGTCGAAAGAAGAAGCCATATACATCGGCATTGCTTCATTAGAAGATGAACAACAACAAGAATTTCTCGTCTACGATTGGCGTGCCCCGATTTCTAGCATGTACTATGACTACGCCCCTGGAGCTGTGAAGTTTTCAAGTGGTGACGGAGAAGTGCATGGGGAGATGACGAAGAAACGCCAATACTTGATTGAGCGCGGCGAATTAAAAGGAATGTTTGATACCGGACTGACAATCGGCGATCAATTATTGCAACAGTTGCTCAGTCAGTCTTCCTCTGATGCAATGACGAACATTGTAAGTACGATTCAGCGAGAGCAAAATGCGATTATCCGAAATGAGCGCTCACGCATGCTAATCGTCCAAGGTGCAGCGGGCAGCGGGAAGACGTCTGCAGCGATGCAACGCGTCGCGTATTTGCTCTACAAATACCGAGAACAATTTGATAGTGCGAACATGTTGCTGTTATCGCCGAACCCTCTTTTCAACCGATATGTATCTGGTGTGTTACCGGAACTCGGGGAAGAGAACTTAAAGCAAACGACGTTCCAACATCATATTGCCGGCCGCCTGCCAGATGGATGGACATTGGAAAGTCCGTTTAGGCAAATTGAGCGTTTGCTCACTGAAGACGACGCTAATATTCGTTACGCCGAACCGGACTACATCCAAGAACTCGATCGTTTCATTGAGCAACTGAATGAAGAAGGGATGAAATTTACTCCACTCGTATTTCGCGGTGACGTATGGAAATCGGGCGAGGACATTGCTGATCTTTTTTATTCATATGAAGATCACATCTCGACTCCGAACCGGCTTGAATTAATGGCTGAACAACTTGAAACCGAACTGAAAGCTTTTGAACGAAAAGAAGCGGACCAGCCGTGGGCAGAAGAAGAAGCGCAGATGCAACCGAAAGATGTGTATAACATTGCGTCCAAAAAAGTAAGACAAAAATTAGGAGAAAACCCGTCAAAGAGTGACCAGTTAGAAGAGGAGCGTCTCGTGCGTAGGTTTGTCGTTCGTCAATCTGCCAAGCCCGTATTTAAGCAAATCGAAGCGTATGACTTTGTCGATATCACGTCATTATACGAGCAGTTTTCCGGGAGAGATTTAACGGACCGTACATGCTTTATGAAGACGCTGCTCCGTACTATTACTTGACCGATCAAGTGAAAGGTCGTCCGCACACAGCAGACATTCGTTTCCTCTTTATTGATGAGGCGCAAGATTACACGAACATGCAAATCGCATACTTGAAAAACCTTTTCCCGCAAGCGCGTATCACGTTGCTCGGTGATATCGATCAAGCCGTTCATCGTCATACAGCAGAGGACTATCCATCCTTTCAACCGCTCAAGACGAAGAAGAGAATGTAGAGCAAATTACATTGTTACAAAGCTATCGCTCGACAGCAACCATCATGAATTTCGCAAAAGAATTGCTCCCGAATGAGTCGAACGTCATTCCGTTTCAGCGTGAAGGGACATTGCCAACTGTGCGTCAATTTCAAGATCGCTACACTTATGAAGATGCACTAAAGCAAGAGGTTGTCGCTTGGGAAGGACGAGGAAAACTTGCCATTCTCACAAAGACGATGGATGAAGCCCAGCAATTGCTTCATGATTTGCCAGATGGTGTGCAACTCATTCAAGAGCATACCGACAGCTTCCGGGAGAATGTGCTCATCGCCCCGGCGTACCTTGCCAAAGGCATTGAATTTGACCGCGTAATTATTGCCGAAGTGACCGATGAAAACTACCATACTGCCCGTGATCGCCACATGCTCTACACGAGCGCTACCCGGGCAATGCACCAATTGGAAGTATTTGTAATTGGCGAGCTGCCAAACTTTATCGAACACGTTCCGAGTGATCGATTCCAACTTATAGCCGATTAAAATGAAACAATGCGACTGCTTCGGCAGTCGCTTTTTGATTCGGTTGGGCAGGAATAGAAAGTCAGCTTGAACATCTCGTCCCAAAGACAGCTCATTGGAAACAGATTTTTAATAATGTGGCTGGCGGGAGTAGTTTTAGTTCCAATCAATGGTCATCTGATTACAAAGCGACATATTAAGGAAGCAGAATCATCGAGAATTCGCGTTATTCTCCTTCCAAACAGGCCGTCAACACTCGCCAGCTTCACACCGGGTGCACTTCCTCCGTTTCCGTTCCGTCTAGGAGCACTGTCCGGCACACCGGGCGCACTTCCCCTGTTTTCGTTCCGGGTAGGAGCGCTGTCCGGAGCCAAAACTGCACAGTAGGTACAATCTCGGCGACAGCTGTAGGAATCGACAGTGCAATGGAGTCACACATTTAAAGCCTTCTAGTGAACTACAGAACCAAACATTCGTAGGAAAAATAAGCTGGATTTTCATGGGTATTGTCTAAAAATCTTTATTTTGTGTGAGAAATCATGTAATGTAAGTCTGTACTCCTATTCTTATATTTAGCGTATAGCATTTTAGTTAAGAAGGTGATGTAGTTGTGATTGAATTCAAAAATGTAAGTAAAACATATGATGACGGCTTTCAAGCGCTGAAAAACATAAACTTAAAGATTGAAGAAGGCGAACTCATTGCGCTGATCGGTCCTTCAGGTTGTGGGAAAACGACGACGATGCGGATGATCAATCGTTTAATTGATCCGTCTGAAGGCGAAATTCTAATTGATGATGAAAATATAAAGAAAAAAGACCCTGTTCAATTACGACGAAACAGTGGGTATGTGATTCAACAAATCGGTCTGCTCCCACACATGACCATTCAAGATAACATATCCATTGTGCCAAAGCTCAAAAAATGGGAAAAACAACGTTATCTCACGAGAGTGGACGAGCTATTGAAACTCGTCGGGTTAGATCCTGATACGTTTAGAAAGCGGTACCCGTCTGAACTTTCCGGTGGACAGCAGCAACGAATCGGTGTAATCCGAGGATTGGCAGCTGACCCACCGGTTATTCTTATGGATGAGCCTTTTAGTGCTCTTGATCCGATTAGTCGTGAGCAGCTTCAAGACGAATTGATTAAGTTGCAAGAAGAGATTAAGAAGACAATTGTCTTTGTTACCCATGACATGGATGAGGCGATTAAGATTGCCAATCGTATCGTCATCATGCGTGACGGGGAGATTGTGCAAGTGGACACCCCTGATCGAATTCTTAGAAACCCAAAAGATGACTTTGTCCGTGACTTTATTGGAACGGAACGGTTAAATCAAAATGCGGATCAGCCTGTCGCAAAGCAACTCATGACGAAAGAGACCGCGATGGTTCGTGGTAGCCGCGGGCTTGCAGAAGCATTTAATTACATGAAAAAAGACCGGGTAGATCAGTTGTTTGTGCGCGATCGTGAAGGTGCGCTTGTCGGTATGGTGACGCTTGAACTGATTGAAAAGCATTATGACGATGAGTCGAAAACGGTTGCCGACGTGATGCAAACCGATATCAAGCACACCGTAAATCCAACGACATCACTAACAGAAGTTGCTGGACTGCTCAGTCAGCAAGACGTATTTACATTGCCGGTCATTGATGCTGGAAAACTTGTCGGTGTTGTTACGAGGACGAGCATGATTCGCGGCATTGCAGAAGTGAATCATCAAGAAGGAGGCGAAGGGTGATGCAACTTTTTCTTGATCTATGGGAACTGTTCCAAGTCCGACAAGGCGCAGTATGGGACGCCTTGCAAGAACATTTTTTCCTCGTCGCCGTTTCAATGACGCTCGCCGTCTTAATCGCGGTTCCACTCGGGGTTCTTCTGACGAGTTTGAAGCGATTATCTGAACCAATTATCGGTATTGCTGCCGTTGCACAAACGATTCCAAGTCTCGCGCTTCTAGGATTTATGTTGCCGGTGCTCGGGATTGGTACGAACAACGCCATCTTTGCGTTAACTGTTTACGCTTTATTACCGATTCTTAGAAATACGTACACTGGAATACTAGAAGTGGACAAAGCCACCGTTGATGCCGGGCGAGGGCTTGGCATGACAAGAAGTCAAATCTTAACAAAAATCCAATTGCCACTTGCACTGCCGGTCATTATGGCGGGGATTCGTACGTCGACTGTTATCGTCATTGGTGTCGCGACGCTTGCGACCTTTGTTGGGGCCGGAGGGCTCGGAGACATTATTATGCGTGGACTTGCAATGCAAAACAGTGCCCTTACCCTACTCGGTGCAATCCCGGCGGCAATTCTTGCGATTATCGCAGACTTCATTCTTAAACGAATTGAAATTCTAGCCACACCAAAAGGCTTAAAAAAATAATCAATGAAAGGATGTTTCATCCATGAAAAAGTTTCTTCCAGTCGTTTTAGGCTCCACACTCGTTTTGACCGCTTGCGGAGGGGGCAGTGATGAAGACACAGTCGTTGTCGGCGGTAAGGACTTTACTGAGCAGATCATTCTCACGCATATGGTTGCAGAACTGATTGAAGAGAATACAGAGTTGAACGTTGAGCGAGAAGAGAATCTCGGCAATACGGAAATTCTTACGCAAGGCATGATGGACGGGGACGTTGACTTGTATATTGAATACACAGGGACGTCGTACATCACTGTCTTAAACCATGAAATCGACCCAGAAAACCCGCCAACTGCAGAAGAAGTTTACAACACGGTTCAAGAAGAATATGACGCGGAGTACGATATCGCTTGGTTGGATGAGTTTGATTTTGAAAATCGTTATTCCTTAGTCATGCGTGGTGCAGACGCTGCGGATGTTGCGGATATGAGCGCACTTGCTGATCAAACGGATGAGCTAACCCTTGCACATAACGCCAATTTCGGTGAACGTCCGGACGGTTTGGACCCGATGAACGACATGTACGGATATTCATGGGGAGACACAGCGCAGATGGATGACGGTCTCATGTACGATGCTTTGCGTAACGAAGAAGTTGACGTAATTGCCGCATTCACAACAGACGGGCGCATTCCTGCTTATGACCTTGAAGTCATTGCGGATGACCTCAACTACTTCCCGCCATATTATGCAGCACCGATCATTATGAACGACACGCTTGAAGCTAACCCTGAATTAGAAGATTTGTTGGCACAGCTCGGTCCATTGTTAACCGAAGAAACAATGGCTGAACTAAACGCCGAAGTAGACATTAACGCTGAACTTGAAGAAGTCGTCGCACGTGACTTCTTAATTGAAAATGGACTCATCGATGAGTAAATATAAAGCCTTCTGGGACTTGTCCCAGAAGCTTTTTTAAACAACCCGAATCTCCAGAAAACCATTAAGCCCGGTCATGCTCCTGTACTAAAAGAAGCGTTGCCGTGCCGACTCATACTTAGGAAACTTTACTTTGATTGCACACTCGGCAGGCGGATGGCGAGATGAAAGGTGTGATCGTCGACATGAAAATGGAGGGAACCTTCTGCAGTTTTGACAGCGTTTTGGATTAAGTATGTACCTAGTCCCCGCTTTTTGATGGTCGGATGCCTTTTAGGAAATAATTGTTCCCGAACATCAATGGGAATCGGGGCAGAGCTGTTGCTCACATCAACGATAATAATGCCAAACTGTTTGCGTACTTCGATCTCAATGTAAGGCTCACTCACGTATTCTTTACTTAGACGCGCCCCTTCCAGCGCATTGCTGAAGATGTTGACCATGAGCTGCATTTCCTTGCCTGGGCTCAGCAGTGTTTGCGAGAGATCCGCCTTGATGGACGCGTTTACGCGAATGTTATCTTCGTTTGCTTTCGTTTTCACATAAGCGAGGGCGGCGCCGATGGCTCCACCCGCAGACGCACTGGCACGGTCCTCGTTATTATTTTGAAGTAAGTGAATGTAGTCAGTAATTTGCTGGAACTCATGTTCTTTCGCAAGTCTCGCCAGCACTTCAAAATGTGTGCGCTGGTCATGCTGTTCTTGCTTTAATGACTCGTGCAAAGCTTGGACGTGCTGTTGAAACTCGGTTGCATCTTGGATGATGCGTTTCTTTTGTCGCCAAAGGAATACGATGAGGAGCAAAGCCGCAACGAGAAGTATACTTAAAATAGCAGCCATCGTGGACACCTCAGGATAAGATCGGAAATTGATCTTGAATCGTTTTTAGATTTTTTTTCGTGACGAGTGCATGCTTGTCACTGTTCTGAAATTGAATTTCTAGTGAATGCTTCGTATAAGGTACGAATTGAGTAATCTTTGAGAGGTTCGTAATAAAGGAACGATGGGTCCGGAAAAAGGTAGAGCTTTGCAATTCGGCCTCTAGTTCCTGCAATGATTGGTAGGTGACAATCTCATCATCGGTAAGGTGTACGGTTGAAGACCGACCGGTCCGTTCGATGAACAAAATGTCATTTTCGTTTACGACCCGGATCTCCCCTTGTAATTGAATGGTCATTCGGTGACCGTCGGTTTGGTGGGAGAGGCTGCGATAACGATTCAATGCTTTTTCCATTCTTGAAGGTGTGAGAGGTTTTAGTACATAATCACACACGTCCAAATCAAAGGCATGAACGGCAAATCCTGAGTGACCGGTAACGAAAATAATTTCAACTTTTACCCCACGAGCCCGCAGACGTTCGGCGAGTTCGTATCCGGTTAGTCCTTCCATCTCAATATCGGCAATAAGCAGATCAATGCTGGAATGTTTCAACAATTGATACGCTTCCAATGCGGTATGGCAACGCCACTCGACGTGACAGTCTGGTTGTGTTTTCAGCCAATCCTCAACTTTTTGTAGGTCGTTTGGATTATCGTCAAGCAGGCCGATTCGAATCATGCTACCCCTACTTTATCTTTTTTTCATTAGTATAGCAGAAACATGACATCATATGCCCGTTTAACGACGGAATTGCAGAGTGCAACCTGTTTTCGGATATACTAGAATAAAGAAAGTAGAACCTAAAGGAGCTTTCATATGATTGAGTTGTCATCAGTCGATAAAGTGTTTCAAGAACGAAAACGACAAAGTTACCGAGCACTTCGGGAAATTACAGCCACCATTGAACCTGGCAAAGTGACAGCTTTACTTGGGGAGAACGGGGCTGGAAAGACGACGTTGCTCCGGATTATATCGGGTCTTTATGTGCCTTCCAATGGCGAAGTGAAAATTGACGGACACGTGCAATCGCCGGACCATATTGAGTTGCGTAAATCAATCGGTGTCCACTTTGGAAGTGACACAGGCTTATACAACCGCATGACCGCCCGTGAGCATTTGGAATACTATGCGGCTCTTTTCAAAATCCCGAATCAAGAAACAAAGCAACGAATTGAGAAGTTGAGCAATGAACTCGGCATGCGCGATTTTCTCGATGTGCGCGTGGAGAAACTGTCTAAAGGCATGCGTCAGAAAGTGGCGATTGCCCGGGCAATGATACATAGCCCGTCCTTCTATCTGTTTGACGAACCGACGACAGGACTGGACATCACGTCCGCAAACATGTTCCGTGAGAAGGTGCTACAGCTCAAAAGTGAACAACGGACGATCGTTTTTTCCACCCATCTCATGGAAGAAGTACAAATGCTTTGTGATCGTGTCATGATCCTACATCGAGGGTCGTTGCTTTTCCACGGATCGATGGAGGAATTATACGCTCACGAAGAAACAGATAATTTGAATATGATCATGATGGCGACCTTGGCTAGAGGAGGTCGTGTGAAATGATCGCGATTATAAAAAAAGAAATGAAGGATGCGCTCCGCGATCAGCGTACGCTCCTGCTGAGTGTTTTTGCGCCCGTACTTCTCGTATTTGTCATGATTTTCTTTTTAGGCGGCGCTGGGACAGATGATGTTATTGTCGGTCTCGATCCGGATTTGGATGATGAACTTTCTGAAGCTTTGCAGCAGTCCCACGAGGATTGGCACTTCTTACAAACGGACCGTGGTGAAGCGTTGTTAGAAGATGGTGATATTGACTTGTGGGTTGAAGCCGATGAGGAGCAACTCACCGCGAAAGGGGACTATGCGAGTCCGGTTGTTTCTCATGTGGAACGAGAGCTGATGAATGTTTGGGAGCAGTATGAAGCAACTCATCGCAGTGACGTTCTTCAGTCTGCCGGACTGAGTGAGGAACAGTTGACGGTCTACAATTGGGACAGTGAGCCGATCGGAGTTGATGAGCGTTCGGTTCCGTCCGTTGCTTACTTTTTCACCTTCATCTTGCTCATTACAGTTTTGATGGCAGGTTTTCCAGCGGCGGTTGATTTGTTTGCTGGCGAAAAAGAGAAGCAAACAATGGAATCACTCTTAATGGCACCGCTACGCAGATCACAAATTGTCATATCGAAATGGGTGGTCATCACCGTTATTAATTTCATTAGTGGTGTGATTGTGTTTGCTGGGTCTGTACTATTCGCAAACGCCTTTCACCAAAGTGGGGTTATCATTGCCGGTGATCAACTGCTGTCGATCGCTCTGTTCTTGACGTTATCGCTGCTTGCTTTTGCTGCGCTTAATGCCGCTTTGCTCGTCGTCATCAGCGTCTCAACCGCTTCGTACAAAGATGCGCAAAACATGTCTACACCTGTAATGTTCGCCTGGCTTGCCGCACCAATCTATTTACTTACAGCGCCGTTGTCTAGCTGGTCGATCTGGATGTTCTTTGTACCTGCATTGAACGTGAGTGCCTTAATTTATGGCATCACGGCGGCACATCTGTCATTGGTTTGCCAGAGTACACTGCCACGATTGGCTCAAACTTGGTGGCAACCGTAATTGTGCTATGGATCGCAATTAAAATGTTTCAAAAAGACCGGTACGCTCTTGGTCATGTGTAACGTTAATGAAGTTAGCCCACCCGACCAAGAGGGTGGGCTTTTTTTATGTGGGTATTTGTAGGGGCGATAAGTCGAAACATACCCAAAAATCCAACATAAACCCGTCTATGTTGGATTTTTAGACTTCTATGTGGGGATTCAAGTCGTACCATGGCTACTTTTGCTTAGAAATTCCCCCATAGCCCGCTTTATGATGGGGTTTGGGATATTTTCAGGATAAGGGCGTTCGGTTGCCGCCTCCTGGCGGGCGGCTCACTACGTCTGGACGCGTAATCTGCGCGCTAGTTTTTACATTTTGCGCGCAAGTTTACACGTTTTCGGGTCATTTTCTATCGTTTCTCGCAAACTTGATCGCAGTTTGCTTCAACTTGCGCGCAGATGTATTGCCCACCGACCGTGCACTTTGCTCACAGCGCTCTGGCTTCGGCACCTTTGGTGCCGACGGTCGTCAGCTCGATATCCCGTCACCCTTTCAGCGGTGCTTCTCGCGCCCGGAGGTCTGTGCTCAAGTTGCCCATTTCATCTATTGTTATTGTCGCTTCGCCTGAACTCGGTAACAGTTTCCATGCTCGTGGCGATACCGATCGTTTGTCCTTTCGCCTAGTCTGCGATCAGCTCTCTAGCTTTCGTTTTCTTCATTCTTTTCCTGCCATCCGTAGCAAACTTGCGCGCAGGTCAACCGATGTGCACCCGCTCCTTCCGCCCGAGCGCCTTATCCTCCCCCACTCTGTCGGTGTATGATCGCATAAAATTTTCTAGTGTGATAAGAACGTACGTTTGGTATACTGTATATATCAAAGGTGGGGTGAGTCATCATGAAAGATCGTGTCGTATTTCTCATCGATATGCAATCGTTTTTTGCCAACATGGAGAAGCTGTCTCGCCCGGATTTGGATGACAAGCCGGTCGTCGTTGCTGGTGACCCGAAGATCCGCAGTGGGGTTATTCTTGCGGCCTGTCCGGTTGCGAAGAAATGGGCGTTCAGACTGCCGAGGCGCTCTGGGAAGCGGAGATGAAATGTCCTCATTTAGTTGTGCTCAAGCCACGTATGCAACTGTACTTAGATGTGTCCGTCGCCATCGCCAGTTCGCTTGAAATGTACACAGATTTAGTGGAACCGTACAGCATTGACGAGATTTTTGTCGATATGACGGATGCGATTCACCGTCACAATTGCAGCCCGGAAGATCTTGCCGAAGAAGTGATCACAAAGGTGAGGAGAGAATCCGGGATGGTTGCAAGAGTAGGAATCGGCCCGAATAAAGTGATGGCGAAGATGGCGTGCGACCATTTTTCCAAAAAGCAACCGGGCGGAATTTTCTTTTTGCATCCTGAGAACTTGCAGCAACGGCTGTGGCCGCTACCAATCGATTCACTATTTGGCGTAGGGAAGCGAATGGGGAAGCACTTTCGCGATATGGGCATCCGCACAATTGGGCAGCTTGCTGGTGCTGAGCTTACGGATATGAAGAAGCGGTGGGGCATCAATGGGGAGCTCCTTTGGCGCACCGCGCATGGTGAAGACGAATCACCGGTCAAGCTGGATACGCACGTCCGGAGAAAAGCGATTGGTCATCATATGACGTTACCGAAAGACTATCGAAGTTGGATGATATTCATACGGTGCTTATGGAACTTGCGGATGAAGTTGCGCGGCGCGTGAGAGCGAACGGGTGTCTTGGAGGAACGGTAACGATGGGCGCCGCGGGCACAATCATTTTCAAATGCCGTCTGGGTTTCACCGTCAAGTGAAGTTGCCTGAGCTTACGAATGACGGAGGTGTCATCTACCGGGCCGCCAAACAACTGTTTTTGACCCATTGGAATCGTGACGCCATTCGTAGCTTAGGTATTGGGTTAGATGGGCTCGTGAGCGATGAGGCGAGACAGCTCAGCTTGTTTACAGACGATGTCGACCGCGAGCGTTTGAATTTCACGATCGACGGGCTGAAAAACCGCTACGGGTCCGCGACTGTATTACGGGCAGTATCATTGACCGAAGGCGGGCAAGCATTAATTCGTTCACAAAAACTGGGCGGTCACTATAAATAAAGAAGCGTTTTAAAGAATTGGAGACAACAGACGACTGACAGATTCTTTAAAGCGAATATAAAGGCTACGATCATGATAACGTTGAGCGGTCATTTCTGAGCAGTGAAGGAGGTCGTTCTCAAAGATGGCGGCCAGCTTCTCACCTAATGCTGCGTGATACATGAAAGCATTCACTTCGAAATTCAATCGGAAGCTGCGCACATCGATGTTTGCGGTTCCGATGGAGCCGACACTTCGGTCAACGACAATCATCTTGGCATGAATAAACCCAGCATCGTAGATGAAAAAGCGGACGCCAGTTTTTAATAGTTCACCCATGTAAGAGTACGTTGCCCAATAGACGAAGATATGGTCCGGCTTATTTGGGATCATAATGCGAACGTCTTTACCAGCAAGAGCCGCAATTCGAAGCGCATCAAGCAGGCTTGAATCAGGGATTAAGTAAGGCGTCTGAATATAAACCGATTCTCGTGCAGAAGTGATGAGCTTAATGTAACCATTTTTAATTTCCTCAGCTTCTGTATCTGGACCACTAGAAACGATTTGTGCGGCAATGTCACCCCTTGATTTGACGGGAGGAAAATAAAGATCATCATAATGAATTTCATGAGCCTTTGATGCTTGGTTCCAGTCAAGAATGAACCGGGTCTGCAAGGCTTTAACTGAGGAGCCTCGGATCCGAAGATGACTGTCACGCCAATACCCGAATTTTTTCGTGCGGCCTAGGTATTCGTCACCAACGTTAAATCCCCCGACGTAACCGATACTCCCGTCAATGACAACGATTTTTCGGTGATTTCTATAATTTAGTCGGGAATTCATATAGGGAATACGCGAAGGAAAGAATACCCCAACTTCGCCACCTGCGTCGATCAGTTCACGAAAATGTTTTCGTGCTAATTTTCTTGAACCCATATCGTCGTACAGAATGCGCACACGCACGCCAGCTTGAGCCTTTTCGGTGAGCAAATGAATGATCCGCTTCCCGATTAAGTCATTTCGGAAGATGTAATACTGCATGTGCACATGATTTTTGGCGGTCGCAATGTCTGCTAGAAGCTCAGAGAACTTGTCAACGCCATCAGTAAACACGTCAATATCATTGTTTTGTGTAAGCAATGCTCCGTCACTGCGCAAGAGCATCGTAATTAAGTTGCTGTTGTTTTGTTCGGTTTCATTACGAAAGGCAAACGTGTTGTCCTCAAGTGTGCGAAGCTGTGCATCGATACTGTCTTTAAGGCCAATCTTCTCAATGCCATCCCAATTGAAAAGCCGTTTTCGGCTCAAGTTTTGGCCGAGTATAAGATATAAAACAAATCCGATAAAGGGAAGAAACATTAAGATTAATAACCAGGCCCATGTTGCATGGATGTCTTTGCGCTCCATAAATACAATGATTGCTGCAAGAATCATATTCAAAAAAACGAGTAAACTAAGAATAATCGGCAGTATATCCATTAACAACCTCCTTATGAGCCAATGTTCATCCATATCGTACCATGTAATGATTGCCACATCCTAAAAGATGTATGCTAAAATGGATGAAAATATACCACTAGGGGTGCGCGAGTAAGCGCTGAGAGATGTTTAAACGGAAACCCTTTGAACCTGATCCGAAAAACGGCGGAGGAAAGTGGCTGACGATTGTGTAGTATGTGTCAAGCCTCCTGTGCGTTCAGGGGCTTTTTCTTTTTTGCGCATCTATAGTATTGGAGGATAACGAATGATTTCAAAAGCATTAACGATTGCAGGAACAGACCCAACAGGTGGAGCGGGGATTCAAGCGGACTTGAAAACCTTTCAGGAGCTAGGTGTATTTGGCATGAGCGTCATTACGTCCGTTGTGAGCCAAAATACGACCGGTGTGTTTTCATTTGTCGATATGGATCTTGATTTCGTCGAAAGCCAAATTGATGTCGTGTTTGACGATATTCGCCCTGACGCTGTGAAAACAGGAATGCTATCAAACCCAGAGGTGATTGCGCTTGTCGCAAAGAAGCACCAAGAATATGATGTAAATCATTTCGTGCTCGATCCCGTCATGGTTGCCTCAAGTGGCCATGAGCTTATTTCTCAAGACGCCAGAAAGGCGGTTAGAGAACAGCTATTGCCTCTTGCAACAGTTGTGACTCCGAACTTGCCAGAAGCTGAAGCGTTAACAGGACTTACAATTACAACCGTAGAAGACATGAAGCGAGCAGGGAAAATGCTCGTTGAAGAATACGGCTGTCGCGCTGCTCTCATTAAAGGAGGGCACTATAAAGGAGAAGCCGATGACTATTTGTATGATGGGCACGCATTCAAAAAATATACGGCGAAACGGTTTGATACGGTGCATACACACGGAAGTGGCTGTACGTATGCAGCTGCAATTGCAGCTGGCCTTGCTGAAGGGTTAGACATGGAAGAGAGTATCACTCGTGGGAAAACCTTTATTACGAGTGCCATTTCCAATCCGTTGGAGCTCGGACAAGGTCAAGGGCCGACCAATCATTGGGGGCATCGCTGGGAAGAAATGAGGAAGCGTGATGGCAGACATTGGAGTAAGTAAGCACGCAGCAAGGCGTTTTTTAGTTCAGTCGCTTCTCCCGAAACCACTCGGAAGCGTTGATGACGTATTGGATCAACTCGAAGCGGTACAATTGGATCCTGTCAGTGTCGTTGAAAAGAACCATCACCTTGTGTTAATGAATCGAATAAAAGAATACAGTGTGACGAATTATACAGATGCTTTAGGTGAAAAGCGTGCGTTTGAATACTTCGCAAATGCAGCGTGCCTGTTACCGATGAAAGATTACCCGTTGTTAAAAGGAAAGCGGGTGCGTTTACAAGAACAATGGCGGGGAGAGCGGGGAAACTACCGCGAAGCGATTGCAGATATTTTGGATCGACTCCAGCAGGAAGGACCTCTTCCCGCAACGGCATTTTTGGCGGAGCGAAAAGTCGTCGGCGGTTGGGACCATCCAACACGTGCGTCAACGAAAGAAACGACCCATGCGTTACGCATTTTATTTGAATGTGGTGACATTCAAGTGAGTGGCCGGGAAAAGTCAATTCGGCATTATGCCCGAACAGATCAGTGGATTCCCGAAGCGATTCAAAAAGAGGCAGACATGATTAGCATCGAAGAAGCAGACGCCTTACTTATGGACAAATATTTGCGGGCGTACCGGTTGTTTGACGCGAGAGATCCGCGACTAGGTTGGCAAAAGTTAAATGCGCAGGCGCGTAAAGAAACGTTAGCCGAACGCAAAAGAAAGCGTGAGCTCTTTGAAGTGCAGATCGAGGGGGTAGACCGCCCGTATTATGTGCTGGAAGCAGACGCTGAGCAACTTGTCGCTTGTGAACACGCGGACGTTCATGAACACGTACGCTTCCTATCCCCATTGGACAACTTGTTGTGGCGAAGGGAACGGGTGGAGGAGTTGTTTGACTTTTTCTACCGATGGGAAATCTATGTTCCGAAAACGAAAAGAATGTACGGTCCCTATACGATGCCGGTTCTCGTCGG
>NZ_BAWZ01000052.1:0-25480 GCF_000698105.1 Geomicrobium sp. JCM 19037
CCGGACAGAAACCGGGCGGTGCGAGCAATTGAGTCCGTACAGCGCCCCTAGCCGGACAGAAACCGGGTGGTGCGAGCAATTGAGTCCGCACAGCGTCCCTAGCCGGACAAAATCAAGGCGACGCGAGCGATTTAGTCCGTGCAGCGCACGTAGCCGTGCACGTGCACTCTCATGTCGAAAGCGTGCGCATGCACAGCGGTTTGTTGCACGTACGGGGTTGGTGGTAGGAGTCGGGATTGTCCCCGCTCAGTTTCTCGAAAGCGTGCGCATGCACAACGGTTCCTTTGCACGTATGGGAGAGAGGCAGGTTTGCCCCCGCCCCCGCAGCACAAACCTGCCCACTCAGCCGTTTCGCTTGTGTCCCCTTTTACCCAGTAGTAGAATGGTAGGAGTACATATTTGGAGGGGTAATTATGAGAAAATTTACGCAACGTATCGTCGGTGGAGCGGTCGTTCTTTCGCTCGCGGGCGCACTGGCTGCTTGTACGGATGACAGTGACGTTGAGCCGGAAGATGTGCCGGCAGGCGATGATGAAGGGGAAGAGGCCGCGGCAGATGGCGGCAATATTGTCATCGCAGTAGATTCGGACGTGGTCGACTTGGATCCTCACGGGTCAAATGATACGTCGTCTACGCATGTGAGAACGAACATTTATGAAGGCTTGGTTGAGCACGACGCCGATATGGAGTTGCAACCAGCGCTGGCAGAAGATTGGGAACAGATTGACGAGTATACGTGGGAGTTCTACTTAACAGAGGATGCGGAATTTACGGATGGTACGCCATTTAATGCGGATGCGGTCATCGCGACGCTCGAGCGGGTGACGGATCCAGAAGAGGCGTCACCGCGTGCGTTTATGTATGACATGATTGAAGAAGTGAACGCGCTTGATGATTATACAGTGGAGATTGTGACGGAATATCCGTTTGCGCCATTGCTTGCGCACCTTGCTCATGATGGAGGTGGATGATTAGCCCAACGGCGATTGAGCAGATGCGGCGGGAGACCATAACTTGGATATTGATCCGGTGGGTACAGGCCGTTTGAGTTGGACAATTGGTCGCAAGGAAATGAAGTTGTGCTAACACGAAATGAAGATTACTGGCGCGGCCCGGTCGCGTTGGATTCAGCGACGTACCGCATTGTTGAAGAGCAATCAACGCGGATTGCGATGCTAGATCAAGGGGAAGCCATGTAGTGAACAGCATCGAACCGGCGAATACGAGCCAGGTAGAAAATAGTGAAAATGGAGACATTGCGTCTGTGGAAAGTTTGCGGATGGACTATCTCGGTTTTAACAACACGGCGGAACCGTTTGATGATCCTGACGTGAGGCGCGCGCTGTCGATGGCGGTGAACAAGGCGGAGATCGTAGAAGGAATTTTTGAAGGATTCGGGTTGGAAGCGATCGGCCCCGTGAACTATCAAGTGTTTGGATTTAGTGATGACATTGATCCGGTAGAGTATGATGTGGACGCGGCGGAGGAGCTGCTCGCGGATGCCGGCTACGAAGACGGCTTTGAAGCGGAACTGCTCGTTGAGTCAGGCAATTCAATTAATATGCAAATGGCCGAAGTCATTCAAGATCAACTTTCGGAGATTGGTGTGTCGGTGTCGATTCAGCTCATTGAGTGGGCAGCGCTATTGGATGCAACAGATGAGGCGAACTATGAAATGGTGCTTCTTGGTTGGACGACAGTGACCGGTGATGCGGATTACGGTACGTATGCGCTCTTCCACACGGACAGTCACGGACCTCCGGGCAACAATACGTTCTATACGAATGAAGAGGTCGATCAATTGCTTGATGATGCAAGACGGGAAACGGATGATGATGCGCGAATTGACATGTACCGCGAAGTCGCCCAACACGTGAACGATGATGCGCCGATGTTGCCGATTGTGCACGATGAGTTCCGCATCGGTATTTCCCATGATGTAGAAGGGTTTATTCAATTGCCGCACGGGGTGTATGACCTTCGTGAAACGACGATTTCCGGCGAGGCGTCTGGCGGATACTAAAGATGAGTCGAGAGTGTGATGGTGCGCGCTCTCATTTTGCACAACCTGAGGGGGAAGAGCGGATCTTCTCTCTTTTTTTTGTGGAAAATGTGGATAATTCCGTGAATATGTGAATAATTCTTACAACCTCTTGCAGGATTATCCACAACCTACGGCGAAACTGAAGAATAACGGATTGAAAGGATTGAGAACATGTATTTATCACCGAAAGAGCTCATCGAGATTCCGCAGTACCCGAATGTAGCGTTAAGTGGGGATGGGAGAAACGTGGCATTTGAGGAGCGGACGACCGACTGGAAAAAGAATGAATACCGGCGTCACGTGCGTGTATATAACCGTGAAACGAAGACAAGTACGCCGATGACGATTGGCAACACCGATAGCCGAGCACCGCGTTGGTCGCCTGACGATGCTGCGGTGGCGTATCTATCGCCTATAGATGGGAAAGACCAAATATTTATCCAGAAACTTTCATCAACGGGAACGGTTCAGCACACGTCCGCAGATGAGGGTGTAGAGCAATATGAATGGGCAACAGACGGGAACGGGATCTATTACGTTAGCAAACGTCCGTTATCCAAAACCGAGAAAGAGCGCAACGATACATACGGCGTTTACACCTATCAAGATGAGGACTTTCGCTATCATGAACTCTATTATCAATCGCTTGATGGCGATGCGGTTCCGCTGCTGCAAGGGTTGAACGTTCACATCCACTCCTTCGCGGTGTCGGGCGCGCGGCTTGTAATCAGTGCGGCTCCTACGCCTCGGGTTGTGGACGGGGTTCACCAGGCTGTGCGGATGTATGACTTTGGAACCGAACGCTGGGAGACGCTCGTCGAGGATTGCACGGGCAACGCGCGCCTGTCACCGGACGGGAGCAAAGTATGTTATACACACTTTCGGGACCCGAATCGGCATACGAGCAACAATCAGCTCGCGGTGTATGATGTGAATTCGAAAACGTCAAAAACCATCGATGTACCGATCGATGAGCACGTCACGCCAGTTAATTGGACATCACGCGGCATGTTCATCCAGTGGGCGGAGCGAACGAAGCTGTGCATCGGGTTTGTTGATGAGGCAGGACGTGTTGAACCGATGCACGCCGGCAGCGATGGCGTCGTTATGCTCGCTTCGACAAATGGTGAGTCAATCGCCTATACACGGGCAACGTCGACCGAACCGTATGACATCTACATAGACGACCAGCGGGTGACGAATAACAGCACGCACTTTACCGACAAACAGCTCGTCCAAAAAGAAATCATCACGTGGACGACCGCCGGTGGCGAAGAAATTGAAGGCATACTTTCTAAGCCCGCTGACTGGGATCACAGCAAAACCTACCCGCTCATCGTCGCCGTACACGGTGGCCCAGCCGGGACCTCCTTCGCGTTACAAGGAGTCAACCGTTACCAACCAATCGAATCCTTTATTGAAGAAGGCTTTCTCGTACTTGAACCCAATTATCGTGGCAGTGCCGGATACGGAAAATCTTTCCGAGGAGCCAACGTTAAAAACCTCGGAATTGGGGACTACGAAGACGTGATATCGGGAATCGATCTGCTCGGCGAACAAGGAATGATTGATCCCGAAAACGTCGGCATTATCGGGTGGAGTCAAGGCGGATACATTGCCGCATTCTGTGCGACGTATAGCGACCGATTCAAAGCCGCATCCGTTGGGGCAGGAGTAACAAATTGGTACACGTACTATACGAATACCGACATCACGTCATTCACGCCGCAATACTTAGCGAACGATCCGTGGATTGATCCTGACATCTATGCCCGGACCTCGCCCATGACCTACGTCCGAAACGGCGCTCCACCAACGCTCATCCAACACGGAGAAGCCGACGTGCGCGTACCCGTTGCCAACGCTTACGAACTGTATCGTGGCTTAAAAGACACCGGCCAAGACGTGAAAATGGCGATCTTCAAGCAGATGCCCCACGGAGCAACCAAACCCGGACAAAGCCTCGCCATTATGGAACAGAATATCGAATGGTTTCGGGAGAAGATGAAAAACTAAGCAAAGGAGGCCCAATACCTGCATGAGGTATTGGGCCTCCTTTTTTGTGATGGATGATTATTTTCCTATTTTACACTTATTTATTTCATCAAATAAAAAAAACCTTCAATTAGACTAGATTGGCAACATGCACTACCGGACTAATCGATCAGTGAGAAAAGCCCAAACCAAATTCTTAAGAATATTACATTACTAAGACTTAATGGTCACATCCGCCTAAAAACAACAGGAGGATGTTCACACGTTTGTCATAAACTTAAGAATTGTGTGAAAGGAGTGAGTGAAAAGTCCCGAGGTCCCGGTTTGGCAAAAACTATGATTTATCCAGGTTTTCCAGGGGTTTCACACAAAGCGAGAACGAGGAGTCCAAAAGTAACAAATTCCAAAATAGAGCTGTTATGCCTATTTGCAATTTGGTACTATAAGTGTCATCGAAAGGCATAGATTCAGATCGCTGTCGCTGGAGGGGGTCACAATATATGAATATTCTCATAGATGAGAGTTTAGGGATTCGACTCCCAACTGAGTATAAAAGCTATGATTTCCAATGGAACGAGAAAGATTTTCCTATTCGAAAAAGTGGACATTCTCTAAAAACGATCGCTTCTGATCAAAAGAACAAACGGCTTTCTACGTCAGTTCAATATCGACTATATACTACCGAAGCTGAAGTTGAGCATATGACGAGTAAAGTTGACGTGGAAGTTCCCTTGTATTATTTCTACGATCCACAAACAACGGATGATCAGAAGCTACAAAGAATTAAGCAGTGGCTTATTCCGCATTATCGGTTGCACTATATTAAATCCTCTCCATATCAAGCAAAAACATTGAGCCAAATTGAGCAGTTAGTGCGTTTATCATCAACCGATGACGGAGAACTTACTCGTTCTGAAGAGCGCTTGCTCATCTTAACACCGAAGGTAAAGCCATTTATTAAAACAAAAAAGCGATTCAAAATGTTCCCAACAAAAGAGTATAAAACGTTTAAATTAATTGAAAAAACGAGTGACAAATGGGAAATTCACGATGTTGGCAAATGGGAGACGTTATTTGCAAGAATGATGAAATTCAGTGAGCTTTCTAAGCACGAAGGCTGGATGACATATGCTGGCTTACATCCTTTTAAAGAAGATGCGCCTCCTGATAATTTAACAGTCGTCGAGTCAAGTGATACGATGCTTCCGGGTAATCTGCCTCATATTCAGCTGTATCTACCAATATCAATACTGAGGCTTAATAAAGGTGAGGGACGTACATCATGATAGATTCCAAAAGAAAAGCATTTATATTCTTAACATTAGCATTTATTTTAGCGATTGTAACAGCATTTATCGTCGTTAATGAGATCCAGAACGCACAGCGTGCCCTCAGCGAGACTACACCTGTACCGGTTGCGGCAGAAGATATTCCGACGTACTCAGAAATTACTGAGGACATGATTGACTGGATTGATGTACCGAGCTCAGAAGGGTTTGCTGAGATGGCCTTATCTCCTGATCAAATCATTGCTTCTGTCGCTATTGTAAATATGAGTGAAGGAGATTTGTTTACGGACAATATTCTTCGTTCTCAAGTGGATATACCTATGGATCATCGCATTGTTTGGCTGAATTCGACTGACAATGTCGTCCAAGATCAACCAGTAGCTGAAGGAGACATTGTAGACATCATTGTGACGGATGATCAAGATGATGGACCCGAGACGATAAGGTATTTGAAGACATACCCGTTGTGCAAAGGTCGAGATGGAAGAGGAGCCGGATCATATTAAAGTGTCAATGCCCATTAGTGATGCCCAAGCGTTTATACACTTCCAGCACACGGCTGATTACATTCGGATCTTACTCGCTAACCAAGTCCAACAGCCAGACTTAGGCAACCCAAACCCTGAGGAAGAAGCAAGGACTGAAGAAGAGCCAGAAGATGAAGAAGAGAGTACTGAAGATGCTGATGAATCGGATGAAGAAGATGAGGACGAAGACGATAGCGACGACGAAGATGAAGATGACCAAGAAGACGAAGATGAAGAAGATGAAGAAGATGAAGAAGATGATGAGTAATGATCCTATAGTGAGTGTCGAGGGGGAAAATGGAAGTTATAAAAAAAACAGCTGTTCTCCTCACGCATAATAACGAGACAAGAGACGAAATTTTAAAAGCCTTTGAAAATGAACCTTTCGATTTGATTGTCGCTACGAGTGCCAATGAGCTAGATGGCCAGCAAAACTATCTGTTGTATTTAATTGATCAAGATATTATTGATGCGACTGAAGAACTGCTTGTACCAACACATGCATATCTCGTCGTTCTTGCTCATGACAAGTCGTTTGAATCAGCAAGACGACTGATGAAAAAGCGTGCGTACGATATTGTTGTCGTTCCTGAAGAGATTAGTCAGCTCCACGAAGTGATGCAAACAGTTGAAGTAAGTGCAGTTCAATCGGCAGCAATGATTGACCGAGACCATCTAGCAAGTGGAATGGTAGGCGGAGGTCGTGTGCTAGGATTTTATAGCGCAAAAGGAGGGCGGGTAAGACAACAATCTCCTCGCTCGTCGCTCAGCACTTAAAAGCTCAACATGACAAGAAAGTGCTTCTTATAGATTTGAATGTACAATACGGCGGGCAAGAAGTACTGCTAGGTCTTGAATCAGTACGAACGTACATTGACTTAAAGCCTGTTCTTCGTGAGCTAGACATTCATCATATTCATAACATCACCGCTCATAATGAGGCATCGAACCTTGATGTTTTGCTTAGTCCATGTCAACCAGAGCAGGCGGAGGAACTAACAGACGATCTGATATCAGCGTTAATTCGAACCGCTCGGACGCATTACGATTATGTCATATTAGATATACCAAGTGATATTAATGACACGAGTTTTACAGCTTTAAATGAATCCACTGAGATTTACTATATTTTGACACCGGATAGCTTATCATTACGAAGTTATCGACATGCAATGAACCTGTTTGAAAGACTCAATCTTGAAAGATTTGAAAATGTTCATATTCTGTTAAACCAAGAACATGACAAGAGTGAATTGACGAATAAAGATATTTCAAACCTGATTGATCGTAAAATTGCAGGGAATTTCCACTCAGATTATTTGAAACTACAGCCGTATATAAACCTTGGAGAACCGGTATTCACCAGTGAGAAAAAGGCGAAATTCAAACTAGCTAAGGATGTATCTGGGTTTGTGAAGCGTCAACTATTAACAGCGAAGAAAGAGGGTGATGATTCGTGTCTTGGCTTCAAAAAGCAGCCTATCAGAGTAGAGTACCAAACGGGGAAAACTTCGATATTCGTCAGAATCAGGTGGAACGATGGGTTCGTCATTATAAAAATCGTTTGATTGGAGAAGCCAACTTAGAGTCAATCATTCGCCTCGAACCACAAGAGCGTAAGCAAACGATTGAACGTCTTGTCGTTCAAATGCTAGAAGAAGAACGGGTCATTATTCCGCGAAGTGAAATGGACCAAATTATCCAAAGGATTATCAATGATTCCGTTGGTTACGGTCCGTTGGAAAGCTTATTGAAAGACGATGATATTACAGAAATCATGGTGAACGGGCCTACTGATATTTTCATTGAGAAAAAAGGGAAGCTGTCGAAAACCGATACGAATTTCAAAGATGAAGAGCATATTCGTCATATCATTGATCGAATCATTGCACCAATTGGTCGCCGCGTGGATGAAAGTTCACCAATGGTTGACGCAAGACTTCCAGATGGAAGCCGTGTAAATGCAAGCATACCGCCAGTTAGTCTTAATGGACCCATCCTATCTATCCGTAAGTTTAATAAAGAGCCATTCAGTATGGAAGATCTCATTGATTTTGGTTCATTTACACCAGAAATGGGAGAATTCCTCGAAGCATTGGTGAAGGCGAAGACAAACATTCTCGTCTCTGGCGGTACAGGAAGTGGGAAAACTACTTTATTAAATGTATTATCAGCAAGCATTCCAAGCGGGGAGCGGATTGTAACGATTGAAGACATGGCGGAGTTGCGATTTAAGTATGACAATCTCGTTCGCATGGAAGCCCGTCCTCCGAACATGGAAGGCACCGGTGAAATTACCATTCGCCATCTCGTGAAAAACGCGCTACGTATGCGTCCCGATCGAATTATTGTCGGTGAGGTTCGAAGCTCTGAAGCATTGGATATGCTGCAAGCGATGAACACCGGTCACGAAGGATCGCTCACAACAGTCCACGCCAATACACCGAAAGACGCGCTTGGGAGGTTGGAAGCGATGGTCATCATGTCAGGGTTGCCGTTATCAGTAGATGTGATCCGCGACTATTTTGTCGGTGCCATTGAAATGATTGTGCAAATTACAAGATTACCCGATGGACAACGAAAAATTGTATCCATTGCTGAAATGGCAGAAGAAGACGGGAAGATTGTAATCAATGAGATTTTCAGGTATCGAAAAGAGGGCGTTTCTGTACACGGTGACTCCCTCGGTCAGTTTGAAGCTACAGGGTACATCCCTAAGGCGTTAGATAAGATTAGAGGTTTTGGTGTTGACGTTCCGAGCACATTGTTCCAAGAAGGCACACTGCTATGATAGGTGCTTGGACAACGCTCAGCCTATCGTTCTTAAGTGGCATCATTGCTGTTTTCTACATGGTAACGTCAATTCAAAAACAAAAAGCATCAAAAAGAATGGAACCATGGTTCGAAGATCCGAACAATCCAAAAAGAAGAAGTTTTGTTTTCTTAATTGGTGATCGGTATGATCGATCACTCCTGTCGGAATCTTTAAGAGACCGACTGATGAAAGCCAACCTAGGAATAAAAGCATCTGAATACGCGGGCATTTGCATTCTTATCTTTGCGGTGTTGTGGGTATTTAACAACTTCATCTTAAACATGATATTCCCAGTTGATTTCATCATTGCGTTCGCCATCGTTTGGGGCGGTTCCACTTATTATTTGAAGAGTAAGCGAAACAAACGGGCTGAAGACTTCAACAAACAACTCCCAGAAGTGTGCCGCATGATGAGTAACACCATTAAAGCGGGCCTCACTTTGCAGCAAGGCATCCAGATGGTAAGTAAAGAAGTGAAAGATCCAATAGGGCCGGAATTCAACAGCATGTCCCATGAGTTAAGGCTTGGAAACAGCTTCGAGGAAGTGATGACGAAGTTTAAACAACGCGTTGAAAGTAAAGAGATGCACATATTTGTCGATACGATTCTCATACAAAGGCGCGTAGGTGGAAACCTCTCTGAAGTCTTGTCCCTGATGGCAGGTACGTTAGAGGAGCGTGGCAGAGTTAATCAAGAAGTCGATACCGTAACGGCGGAATCAAGATATATTGCCATCGTACTTCCAATAGTTCCGATTATTATGTTGCTGTTGCTGAACTTTGTTATTGAAGGATTTATTAATCCACTTTTTACACCTTTTGGGTTCATATTAATAGCATTTTTTGTGGCATTTCAATTACTAGGTTTCTTCCTCATTAAAAGAGTAGCAAAGATAAGGGTGTAGACGATGAGTAATATAGCCGGTTTTGCTTCCTTAATGATTGGCATCATTATAATCTTACTTCTTTTCGCTTTTGTTTATATTTGGATGCTAAGTGCGCAAAAGCAAAAAGCCATTCAATATATCGGCAAGGAAAAGAAGCAAAAAATGAAGTTCAAAGATCGTATATGGCAGACGATCTTTTCCTTCTCGAAAAAACTTGCACCAACCGCAAGTCGGATTAAATTATTCAGTAATGAAAATCGAGATGGACGAAATTTACGATTAGCGGGTCTTACGAAGAAACTATCATTGTATGAGTTTTACGGGTTGCGATTAACGATATGGTTTTTAACCTTTATGGGAGCAACCGCCTACTTTATTCTTGGTTTACCATTCCGTTCAATAGTGTTGCTCGTACTACCCGTCGCTGCGTTTTTCTTACCTAACCTATGGTTAAAGCATAAAGCGAAAGACCGCCAAGAGCAGATTAGCGCATCGATGCCTGATTTCTTAGATATTGTGAGTGTGTCATTACAAGCAGGAGCTTCGCTAGATGGGTCGTTAAGACAAGTCGCAAATAGCATACAAGGGCCATTAAGCGATGAAATACAACAATTAAATAGAGAAATTAGTTTTGGAGTTCAAAGGGAAACAGCATACCAGAGTTTAATCGAGCGTAACAATTCCAAAGAGTTGGAAGTGCTCATTCAGTCATTAGTACAAGGAGGTGAACTAGGAGTTCCGGTGTCTCGTACCTTTAGAGTGCAAGCAGATGATTTAAGAGCGAACCGAGGGTATAACGCCAAGGAACAAGCGCTAAAGCAAGTCCAAAGATCACAATTATTACGACATTTACGATTGTACCGTCAGTATTTCTGTTAATTGTAGGGCTGCTGTTCTTGAATTTCCTATACAACCCAGGAGCTTTTGGCTTAGATATTCTATTTTAAATTTAATTAAGGAGTGAAAGACAATGAAGAAATTTTATGTGAAAGCAAGAAGCTTGTATAACCAAAGAGTGAATAACGAAGACGGTGCTGTATCCTTTGAGTGGATCATGTTAGGGATGTTGGCAGTTGCAGTGATTGGGGTAGTAATTGCAGCACTAGACGGTAACGGTGATGGTTTGGCTACTGCTATTATGGGAGTACTAACCGACTTGGTTGAATCCATTAGTGATGGAATTTAAGAAGTATTAAAATAGCACATGAAAGTATTCAATCTGCGAAGGGAGAAGGGTAGAAGATGATCAATATTCGTAAAGCTATTCGTAATGAAAGAGGTTCCCAATTATTAGAGTTTCTTGCGATTTTCCCATTGATCATCTTTGCTTTTCTCTTTATTTGGCAGATGGCTTTAGCTGCATATTCAATTGTAATTGCGGAAGTTTCTGCACGGGATGGAGCAAGGGTGGCCGCTATTATGGAAGACTTTAGTGGTGGCGAAGTTGAATATGCTGTAAATCAAGCAGCGAAAAGTTTAGAAGTAAGAAACGTTAACGTAAAAGAAGGATCAACGTCTTATGGACGTGAGGTTACGGTTGAAGTGCAAGTGCAAATGAGAACGATTGATGTTCCGTTTATTGGGGAGTTGGATTTTCCAATCACAGGGGATGCAACAATGCCATACGAAGTTGATGATGACGATTAGGAGGGTGCTCTATGCGAAGGCTCATTAAGAGTAAGTGGGCATATATCAAAAACGAACAAGGGAGTTCACATGTTCTTTCCATCGGTTTAATCATGGTAGCGATCTTACTAAGCTTTGTCTTTTTTGATATGTATTCCACGTTTGCCAGCAAGAATATTAGTCAAACGTCTTCGGATGCAGCAGCTCTTGGGGCAGCAGAAGAAATTCGAAAAACGTACGAAGATGGATTAAAAGATGATTTAGATCGTTTGTTATCGAGCATAGATGAGGATGACGAGGATTTATATCCTATTAAAGAGAGGATAGAAGATGCAGCAGAAGTCAATGTTATCGAATCGCTCATTGACTTATACAATGCTATGGAAGAAGACAATCCCGAAGAAATTATATTTGAATCTATGTGTAGTACAATTCGTCAAAGTGAAAGTGACATTATTCAAGTGGCTCAACATTATGCAGATGAAAACGGTGCAAGTGGTCCAATTAATAACTTCCAATTTCCACATGATGAGAAATTTGCGGTTATTCTAGCAACAGAGAGGGATACGGCTTTTGCTACAGTCGACCTAGATGACCTTCAATTAGACACTCACGCAGCAGCAGCTGTAAAGCTTCCTAAAGAATTAGATTATGATCAAAATTATTGCGGTTAACGAATATGATGCGGAGGTTATGAGTATGAGAGGGAACGTGCAAAGCGCCATCTATTCCAGATTCATTATTGGATTGCAAATCCTCGCCATAGTACTAATGATGGGTGCACTTCCTGCTCATGCCGAGGACAATGATCGGATGTACTTTGATTACGAAAGTGATACAGTATTAACGGAAGGTGATCATGCGACCGATGGAAGCACCGATTCAGGTGGATGGATTCAAGGGGCGTGGGATTGGCTGACAGCGACTGGTTCAGACGCTATTGATTATGCAAGCAGCTTTTTGGTGATTTATTTTCAAATATCGGTGACTTTTTTAGCTCCTTGTGGGAGTCGTTACCGGATGCAATTCAAGGTCTCTTAAAAGGTCTTGTTGCCGGGCTAATCGCAGCCGTTGCTCTTGTAGCTGTTGCTGCATTGTTGGCAGTTTCGGCTAAAGTAATTCTCATCGCTGCAGCTGTCGCTCTTGTAGCAGCAGGAATCTACGGACTTATTGTAGGTGGCGAGAACTTCAATTGGCTTCACGGGATCCTTGCAGGGGCAGCAGGTTTCTTATCAGTGATCGGAGCAGTTTCGCTCGCAGGTACAGGGTTTGCCGCATTTCTAGGGCAAATGGCTAGGGGCTTGGCACCGCGCTCATGGGCGTACTAAGAGGGATCGGGTCAGCCATCATGGGTATGATACGAAGTCTGCCGGCACTTACAGCAGGGTTAGCCAGAGGTATTGGTACCATCGCATCAACCTATTGGGGCTATATCTTAAAAGGTGCAGGAGCCGCGTGGGCTTCTATGAAGTGGACACTTGGCGGTGCCTGGGGCTGGATTAAAGGAATGGCAGCAGGTGGATTTACCTGGTTTAAAAATACCGCTGTAGGCGGGTGGATTGCAGGGAAAGTAGGCGCCTTTTTTACAGGTACTGCATTTGGAAAGTGGATAGCGGCTTCTTATGCAGCTGTAGGGTTTAAGAATTTGATGCTTGGTAATTTTACTTTAAGTTTTATTTTAACGATTTTTTCTGATGATCCAAACCTTGCTACATTTGGGCAAAATTTATTATTCGGCTTTACAGCACCATTATTTGGCGGTGCTTGGACGGCTTTTAGAGCGACAGGAAGCTTATTCAAAAAAAGTGGAATTTGGATTGGGACTTCACTTTTTAGTGGCGGATTATATTCTCTATCGAATGGGGAATTTAATATTGAAACTTTTTTATCAGCTACCCTAGTATCTGCATTGTTTTTCCCAGTTGTTGGTATGATACTTGGTAAATCAAACAACCCATTTTTTGGCGCAGGAGTTAGTGCTATAGAAGAATTTACTAAAAAACAACTAGTTAATCGATTTAAAATAAGCAATATCAGTTCTGGCCTAAAAACAAGTATTAGGTAGGTATAGAAATTATTGTTAATACATTTCGATTTCTTAACTATTATCGAAATGAATTGTATAGACACCTATTAAGGATCTATCTACGATAAGAGGTGAAGGCGTTGCTTTACAAAATATTGAATTTATCTACTGTTATTACTGTCGGAATTTTAACAGTGGGTATTATAACTTTAATATTCTCTCCTGAATATTTGAGTGACCTTTCAGATAATCGTTTTTTACTATATCTATTTAGTGGTTTCTTAATCATCACTGCTAGTCTCGCTATGATGAATGTTCGTAGGAAAAAGAATGAAAATCAGAAGTTGACAAGAGAAGACGCGATTAGAAGTATAAGTGAATTGGTTGGTATAGGCTTGGTCATTGCCTTTTTCAATGGGGTGTTAATGTAATGCTATAAGCAAGAATAAATCATATTGATGTGAATTTGATTAGAGAGGTTAAAGTATTGA
Organism: Geomicrobium sp. JCM 19037; assembly: GCF_000698105.1. Lineage (NCBI taxonomy): Bacteria > Bacillati > Bacillota > Bacilli > Caryophanales > Geomicrobium > Geomicrobium sp. JCM 19037. Next base: position 13,701 of record NZ_BAWZ01000052.1, read on the forward strand.
AATTGGCACTTCTTAACCTTTACGTCCTAAAACTAGAGGTGCAAACCTTGCTATACAAAATCTTAAATTTCTCTTCAGTAATGACAACAATAATATTGATTATGGGTATATCTTCATTGATTTTCTTTTCGGATGAATTGAATAATTTAGCAGAGAATAACGTGCTACTATATTCGTTTGTTTCCATTTTTTTCATATTAAGCTCTTTAGCTATGATGAATGTACGACGAAATTCAAGGGAAGATAAGGTATTAACAAAAGAAGATGCGATACGAAGCGTCGGGTTGCTCATTGCGCTCATGTTGTTTATGGCTTTTTTCAACGGAATGCTTTGGTGAATGAATCAGGGATGTGGTTAAGTGAATCGTTTCTTAAATGCAATAACTGCTATTTGCATAATTTTCATAGTGACTGTATTTACTCTTGCAGCTTCAATAGATGGTTTTGAGAACATTTTTCCTGAGTACCCTGTGCTTTCAAATATTTTGATAGTTATCACGGTTTTATTGGTGTATGGAGCTATATTAAATTGTATGAGATTAAGCAAGGAAGATAAAACAATTACGGTGAAATTAGCAATACAAACTTTAATTTATATTGGGGTATTAGTGCTTGTGATGAGTTTTACGATGTCATTATTTGAATAACACCTTCATGGCAATGATGAATGTTCGTAGGAAAAAGAATGAAGATCAGAAGCTGACAAAAGACGAGGCGATTCGAAGTGTAAGTGAGTTGGTAGGCATTGATTTGGCCATTGCCTTTTTCACCGGAATGCTTTGGTAAGCGTAACTTCCCTATGAATTATATGGAAAGGATGTCCGACCTTGAAAAAATATACGATTCTAGGAATCTCACTTTCTTTGATGGTCCTCGCGGCGTGCGGAGGAGAGAACGAAGAGGAACCAGAGCCGGAAGAAGCGTCAGATGAAGAAGTGACTGAAGTCTCAGGAGACGAATCAACGGATGAAGAGGAGACGGTGGATATCGGAGACCTCACCCGTTTCCAAGGCGACGATGTTGCAGAATGGCTTCGTGCGGAGCCGGGGACGTTTCATGGCGATGACTATGACGAGGAATTAGTGACGGCAACGTTAGAGCAAGCCATCAGTGAGGGCGCGGACGAAGAAGAACTCTACTACACGTTGTTGGATCTAGTCGCTGAAGACTATCGTGATTTGCAAGCTTTCATTGACGATCCGGGTATCGTGTTTGAAGGCGAATCAAGGGATGCTGATGAGCGTGAGGAAGAAGAGCTGGAAGCGGAGCTGAACGTGCAAGTCTTGTTCGATGCGAGTGGCAGTATGGCCGCTTCTGTTTCTGACGGCGTCAAGATGGAAGTAGCGAAAGATGCTGTTGAAGACTTTTTGGGTGAGATGCCGGAAGGCACGAATGTGTCTCTGCGCGTGTACGGTCATAAAGGTAGTAACCAACGAGACGGAAAAGAAGAATCCTGTGCAGGGACTGAAGAAGTGTATCCGTTAAGTGCATATGATGAGGACGCTTTTAGTGACGCACTTAATCAATTCGAGCCGACAGGGTATACGCCTATTGCTGCCTCCATCGAGGCTGCCCAAGATGATTTGGCTGATGCAGACGGTGAGAATGTGCAAAACATCGTCTACATTGTAAGCGATGGTGAAGAGACGTGCGGCGGTGATCCTGTTCAAGCTGCTCAAGATCTTAATGAAAGTGACATAGAAGCCGTCGTAAACATTATCGGGTTTGATGTTAACGATGACGAACGCGATTCTTTAATGGAAATTGCTGAAGCGGGACAAGGGGAATACTTGGCTGCAGATACGGGCGAGGAAATGAGACGGCAGTTGCAAGAAGAATACGCGGAGCGGATTTTAAATTCACTCACTTGGGAACGAGAAAGCCGTGTGGATAATTACGATCAAACGACAGACTTTCAGGTAGAGGCATTTGACGTTGACACAGAAATGCGTGTGCTCATAAATGACGAACGCAATCAACAACGTGAAGCTTTAAGAAGTATTGATCTCGGCAATCTCAATCCAGACGTGATGATTGACTTCATCAATGAACGGCAGGATAAAATTGGTGATTATCGAGATGAACAGATGGGGCTGATCCGAGAAGAAATCCGAGACGGCTCAAGTGAACGCCGCCATGAAATTGGCGATGAAGCAAGAGAAGAACGACGAGATATCAGAGATGATCGATAGCAGCTCCATATTTGGAGGCTTTTTTCATAAAGTAATGGCTTAATAGAAGGATCAGAAATCGTAGAGGAGTGGCAGAGATGTCAGACTCATTTTGGAAGAAACTACGATGGTGGGTATACATTGGTGGAGTAGGTGGAATAGCTACGTTCACTTATTTTGTAAATGCACAGCCAGATGTTATGGAGAGAATTTTTTAGGTAACATATGGCTTTTAGTCATTGTAATTATTGTCGCGTGCATGCTCGGATTTCTCATCCCCCTTATGGAAATTCGATTAAGCCGAGGGGTGTTGGATGGAAGGACTGTTGGTCTTACATTCGGTGTCGTGGTAGCACTGCTCATCTTCTTTTCGGTGACACGACTATAACATGAGGGTTTTATAAGAGGGAACATGCGCTAAGGAGTGGCAGAGATGTCAGACTCATTTTGGAAGAAATTGCGTTGGTGGGTATACATTAGCACTATTGGTGGAGCTTTTTTATTCCTGTATTTGATGAATGCACAACCCAGTTTTATGGAAAGAGTTTTCGTTGGCAACATGTCTATGTTAATTATCGTAATTGTGATCTCATGCATGCTCTTTATCCTAATCCCTCTCATTGAGATTCGATTAAGCCGAGGAGTGCTGGATGGAAGGACTGTTGGTCTTACATTCGGTGTCGTGGTAGCACTGCTCATCTTCTTTTCTGTGACACGACTATAACATGAGGGTTATATAAAATGGAACATGCGCAAAGGAGTGGCAGAGATGTCAGACTCATTTTGGAAGAAACTACGATGGTGGGTATACATTGGTGGAGTAGGTGGGGTTGTTGTTTTTATCTATTTCGCCGACACACAGGCAGAAGCGATGGAGAGCTTTTTCAGTGACCGAATGTGGCTATTTGTTGTTGTTTTAATAATTGCGTGTATACTCTTTGTCCTAATCCCTCTCATTGAAATTAGACTAAGCCGAGGAGTGTTAGACTGGAGAACTATTGGTTTAACATTAGGTGTTGTTGCGGCATTAATTCTCTTCTTCTCACTCACAAGGCTATGACAGGAGGCTTTTATAATGGGTCAACCATTTACGCTATTTACAGAAAAAATCTCAGCACCTGATGATGCGAAACCTTACCAAGTCATGGTGAGCGCAGAGTTTCATGATCAAGAAGTTTTTGACCGTCTGTTAGCGATGGCGAAAGACGTCCACGCCTTTGTGTTCTCTATCGTGGACGATTATTGCACTTATTTAAAATTAAAAAAGAGAAGAAGTATACATTTGATATGGTGTATCGAAACGACAAGATTGATTACACCGAACAAACACTTTTAAACTTATTGGAAGAAAACGAATGGTTGTACAAGTTCGAGGAAGAACAACTGCAAGAAGAGTTTCTCAATGAAGGAATGCAGACAATGGAAGACTTTCTGCTAAAAGCAAACCGATTGATTCGTGACAACAACACCTACTAATCAATCTCTTACTTCAGGTGACGGCTAAAAGAAGTATAAAGTAAATCCTCAGTTAAATCAGGGTTCTGGCAGGCTCTTTTAGTGCGAGGACATTTGTGATAGCAGGGTTAATGATTACCGCCATAGACGCTTTTTATTATGAGAAACTAGAAAACTCCCAAAAAATACAATGAGTATGCCGTGACAAGCTTAGTGGGGTGTGCATCTTGCTATATAAAATCTTAAATTTCTCATCAGTAATGACAACAATAATATTAATTGTAGTTATTTATATGCTGTTTTTTATGAATAACGAGTTAAGAGCTTTTTTAGATAATGATGTACGTAAATATTCGTTTATTATAACGTTCTTACTCTTGGGTGCTTTAGCTATGATGAATGTACGACGAAATTCAAGGGAAGATAAGGTATTAACAAAAGAAGATGCGATACGAAGCGTCGGGTTGCTCATTGCGCTCATGTTGTTTATGGCTTTTTTCAACGGAATGCTTTGGTAAATGAAATAGGGATGTGGTGAAGTGAATCAACTACTAAGGGTTTCTAGAATTTTGATGATTGTATTGATGTTCTTGTTTTTTGGAATAGGCATGGTTTGGCCAGATGTGTTGAATGTCTTAAGAACTAACTTAGTTTTAGGATATTCGTTGATTATAATTGTTGGTGTACTTGCCTTTCTAGCAATTCTTGATGTCTATAAATCACACTTTGAGATCGAAAAGTTCACGGGTAAGATGATCTTTCAAGCGACCCTTTATATAGTGGCTCTACTAATTATTATTTTGATGGTTCGAAATGTTTGAAGTGAGTATGGATGTATTCGTTAGGAAAAACCATATGCTGTTTAGATAGAGTCTGCTAGATGAGAAATACATACAATGAACGAAACTTTCAGTGTATTCAGACCGTAAATAACTGATAATGAGTTGAAGTGTTTGTCTTGAGTGATGCCTTTTGGAAAAAACTGCGGTGGTGGGTCTACATAGGCGGTGTTGTGTTCTTTTTTCGCAGGTATACAAGCGGAGTTTATGGAAAGCTTTTTTGCTGACTATATGTGGCTACTCATCGTTGTGATTGTTATCGCCAGTTTGCTCTTTATTATGATTCCATTAGTTGAAATACGTCTAAGCCGTGGTGTCATGGACGGAAGACTGTCGGTTTGACGCTAGGTGTCGTCGTCATGTTGATTATCTTTTTCTCTCTCTCAAGGTTATAACTAGTAACAGTTGTGGTGTAATTAAGTCAAAAAACAAAAACTAGTGCTGGAGGAGTATATATGAGTATAACAATTAAAATTCCTATTTTTATCGTGCTATCCATAGTAATAAGTGGTTGTACAAATGATGAATCAGGAGCAGATGAAGATTTGTCGAACGATGAGCAGGATGCCCCAAAAGAGGAGCCTCAATCGAGCGATGATCCACATGAAGTATTGGATGAGCTAATTGCAGATCTTGACGCCCCTCCTGAAGATTTAGCTGAAGCATTGGAGCAATCGGCAGGTCCACTGCAGCAAAAGCGGATCGATGACGATGAAGAAGCGTTTATGGAAGTGATGGCACCGCTGATGGAATTCGATGCGGAAGAGTGGGATGACTCGGAAGAAACGCATGATCAGTTATGGACATTGGTCCACTCTTGGGTGGCAGCGGACTTCCCTGGTCCGAACAGTATCGTTCAACAAATCCGTCAATCGCAAATTGGACACCCTGATTTCGAAGAAGACGGCACGTTTTCGTTTGAAGATCAGTTCAATGTGCAACTCATTTTAGATGCGAGCGGAAGTATGGCCGGTGAAATCGATGGTACATCAAAAATGGACATTGCGAAAGATTCCATTCTTGCATTTATTGATACGTTGCCGGAAGACGCACAAGTCGGATTGCGTGTTTACGGGCACGAAGGCGATAACACGAGTGAAGGACAAGAAGTCTCGTGTCAAAGTTCCGAGTTGATTTATGATATCCAGGAGTACGATGAAGGTGAAATTTCAGATGTTCTGAATGATATTGAGCCGACAGGGTGGACGCCGATTTCTTATTCTTTACAAGAGGCGGAACGGGATTTCATGGAGTATCCAGGTGAAGAAAACACCGATATCATCTATCTCTCAGTGACGGAATTGAAACGTGTGATGGCGATCCGGTTGCGGCAGCAGAACAGCTCAGTTCATCGGATGTAGAACCCTTCCTAAATATCATCGGATTTGATGTTGATCCCGAAGGACAGAAGGAGCTTCGAGAACTGGCAGACCTTACACAAGGAACGTATACGAATGCTGCTAATGAGGATGAATTAACCCAGCAACTGGAACAATCTCAAGAGCTTTCCGATCGTTGGGAGGATTGGTTGAGAGGAGCAAGTTTAGATGCCTCTCAAACGCGGTTTGCACTGAAACATTCAACGATTGCGGGTTATCGGAATACGTGGACAAGTCTTTTGCGTTCTCAAGATTTTGCAGCCAAAGATATTATCCGATTCCTTGAAAGTGAAGGACATATCTCATCGGATGCTCTTCAGTATTTAACTAGCAAAACCAATGAGCTACGTGATGAAATTTGGGATATTGCTGACGATCTCCAAGACGATCTAAACGAAATCAATGACAGCAATTACGAAGAGATGGTAGAAGAGATTGAGCAACTCAATGATATGTATGTGAATGAGTAACTCATCATGAGTGGAACACCAAGTCACCTGTTTGGAGGTGCATTCCATGAATCGAACAATTAGAGCACTGGTAGCGGGTGTTTTGCATTTGTATTAGCATTTTCCCCGATGCATACAGTTACAAATTTTGGTGTTTTCTCGTACTTGTAAGCTATAAAAATTCAATATGCTGAGAGGTTTATTAAAAACTAAGGTAAGTGGGGTGAACCCTGATGACTTCAAAAGATCTAGAAAATGAACAAAGTACGGCAGGGGTTACCATTGGATTGTTAATTATACCAGCAATAGCATCCTTTTTCGGTGCCATTATGCCCGAGTGGAGTTGGGGATATGCGGTGGGGTTTGCTGTTATTCTCTTGTTGCTACTTTTATATTCTTTAATTATTACCTTAACAAAATGGTATAAAACATATCTTGGCGTTTTTTGTACTTGATTGTTGTATTTAATGTGACTGGTGTGACCATGTTAATTGCAGTTTGGCGCGTGTATAATGAGAACATTTGGCTAGGGCTTATAATGGTAACATTGGTTGGAATTACGGTAACGCTTTCTATAAGACATAGGCAGTATTTAAATAATGCGATTAGAAACCCCAAGCAATACCCATTTATTGGAAATCTTTATAGGGTTGTTGCTCATTGTCTCAGCCTTTTTTAGTTCCTTCTAGTTATGGAATTTCCGTAGCATTGCAATCTTATTTTACTGCGGACACAACCTTTATTGTTTTAGGAGCGGTAATGGTACCCTTTGCATTTTTGCTTATTGCTTTAAGCCTATCCGCTGTTGCAATCATTAAGCCACAAAAAAGCTAAGAGATTTTAGGAAGGGCAACGATTGAAGGTGCTGAATACCCTTGCGTTTTCTCCAATGTATTGTTCTTGATTAATAATTAAAAGGGTTCCCCTCATTTTAGTGTAGAGCCAGCTCATACATTTGCATTAAAGACCTTTTTTCAAGTATTTATAGCACTAGTGAACAGCTCTTTAAGGAGTGGGTAATACAGAAATTCTCTAATGCATTAATTGCTGTTGATCAGGAAATAGAAAACTTCGAGATAGCTACCAAGTTAAGGCTAAACAAGTTTTGAGCAGTGATAATTAAACGTCTAACACAGTTATAATTCAGGTAGAGGTGGCTTAGTGGCGGGATTTTTAAATTTTGTAATGTTTCTCTGTATAGTTAGCTTCTTCGTTTTACAAGGATTTATTGTATTTGTAGATAACTTTGATAAGTTTTTCAATAGTGATAATTTACTAGCCACTTTAATATTAATTGTGTTATCCATTCTGTTGTATGGCTCGATTTTGAATTGTATGCGGATTGGGAATGAGCATAAAAGAGTTACTTGGATGTTAGCACTAAATCTTTAGGATATGTTTTATTTTTGCTGGGGGTAATGGCTATATCGACAAATTTGTTTTGGTGAAAGATCAATATTTAGTACCTACCTTCAATGACAAGTGGTGAGAACATCGCTCTATAAAATCTTGAATTTCTCTTCAACGTTCACAATAATCATCATAATTGCAAGCATATTTTCGCTGATTTTTTTCCCGAACGAGTTAAATGCTTTAGCGGAGAATAATGTACTTCGATACTCATATGCAACATTATTATTAGTATTTGGCTCTTTCGCTGTAATGAATTTGCGACGAAAATCAAGGGAAGATAAAGTATTAACGAAAGAAGATGCGATACGAAGTGTAGGGGAACTTTTTGTGTTTATCGTTTTTATTTCTATTTTTACTGGAATGCTCGGGTGAATATTATATCCTTAATAAACTAGAGGCAATTACTTAACAATAATTCAGCAATGAAGAAATGCTAATTGATAAACCTTCTATTGTATAAAAGGTGACCGTGGAATATATAAAAAATTATCAAATCTTAAAAAAGTTTTTATTGGATGGGTCTGTTGCTTGTACAGCGGTCAGCAGTAAAATTAAGAGGTGCAAACTTTGCTATACAAAATCTTAAATTTCTCTTCAGTAATGACAACGATAATATTGATTGTTGGTATATTTTCATTAATTTTCTTTTCGGATGAATTGAATAATTTAGCAGAGAATAACGTGCTCCTATATTCGTTTGTTACTGTTTTTTTCATATTAAGTTCTTTAGCTATGATGAATGTACAACGAAATTCAAGAGAAGATAAGGTCTTAACAAAAGAAGATGCGATACGAAGCGTCGGGTTGCTCATTGCGCTCATGTTGTTTATGGCTTTTTTCAACGGAATGCTTTGGTAAGTATATGTACTATAGCAGTTCATTTGGCTGAATATTAGCATTTGAGGTGTCTATGAATGGAATTACTATTCAGGATTTCTAATATAATAACAGCTGTCTATTTGGCGACCTTCATAACTATAGCTATCATATGGCCGCAGTTTTTTGAGTATTTATCGGCAACTACTTATGCCAAGTACTTTATAATTGGAGTCCCATCCTTCTTTGCATTATTAACAGTATTAAAATTAACAAGTGAAATGTTAGGCGACGGAACGGTAACCATTAGAAGAATTATCGGCTCTATTGTATATATAACTATTGTAGTTGCTGTCATCTATATGTTTCGGCGATGAGCATTAATGGCACATGGTTTTATATTGTATGTAAGGAGTCCATCATCTTGTTAAATAAGTTATTAAATTTTTTTGCGAGTGGGGAAAAGGCCTATTTGGAGGTTGAAAATATTTAAGCATGTAAGAATTAACTCAGAAAAATATAACTCTATTTTTAGAACTCAATATTAGGTATGTAAGAGGTGAAATCGTGGGCACGGAACAACAAAGAGGAATGAATTTGGCGGGAGCAACACTTGGATGGCCTATGGTTCCTGGAGTGCTAGCATTAGCTGCAAGTTCAACACCTGTGTGGGATGGGCGGTTTGCGATTACATTTGTATTAGTCCTCGCGGGGTTGTTTATTTACTCCTTGTACAATGTTATAACCAAGAAGTATAAAACCGAATTCCACAGAATATTACATGGAGTCGTTATGCTTTACGTTTCATCAGTATTCATGTTGGTTGCTGTGTGGAGGACATTTGGTCAATCTCTATGGCTAGGATCTTTCCTCCTATTACTGGTGATAGGTACAACTGTTTTATCATTTAAGCATAGACAATATTTAAGCAAGGCAATCAGAAACCCAAAACAATATCCTTTAATCGGCAAGATCTATAAGGCAGTGTTGATCATCTCGGCGGTTTTAGGACCAGCAAGTTATGGTATATCTGTTGCACTAGATTCCTATTTTGAAGCAGACACGATGTTAATCATTTTTGCTGCGATGCTTATACCATTTGCATACCTGTTTATTGTTTTAAGCTTCTCTGCTGTTTCAGTTATTAAACCACAAAAGAGCTAAGAGTTTTGAGGAAGGACGATTATCAATGAAAGTTTAAAAAAATGCACTGAGGATCTATAATCAAAATTTAAAGAATGTGCTTTCCTCATTAAGTGTGATCGTTCTTCCTTTATTTATTCTCGAGTACTTTATCCGTGTTGGTTCACGATCTTATTTTGAATTGCATGCACTTGATGGGGTCGGAACGTTTGTGAGCGTAGCAGCCACGATTTTGATCTTGGCTCAGCTTCCGTTCATCATGATGGGAGCGACGTCGTTTGTACATGAGATTATTCGATTTTCTGTTTGTATTAAAGCCTTTTTCAAATATTTATTTCCGGTAATTGGAAGTTCTCTGGTGTTTATGATTGCAGCTGTAGCCGGCTTATACGCATTGATTATTCCGGGATTATATATTCTTGTTATGGCTGTTATCCATCCGTATGCTGCAATTATTCACAATAAAATGGGGCGGCTTTGTTTCAGATCTCTACAATTGGTTTCGAGCCTCCTTTGTTGATATTTTCATTCTCGTAATGGCATTCTTATCATTTAATGTATTGATAAGCAGCGGCGTCGTATGGGGAACTTCTGTAATTACTCAATCATTTTTTGCGATTAGTATGGTGCAAATTGTTATAAATCTACTAATACTGCCATTGTTCGTGTTTACAGTTCGCAGGAAGTTGAGGCACGAAAACAGGATATTCATTGAACACCATCAGCTAAAAAATGCTACAACTTTAGATTGTGAAGGGTGTTGTTAAAGTGAATTTACTCGTGAAAATATCCAAAACGATATTTATTATTATCACGATATTGTTTCTTGGAACAGCTACGTTATGGCCAGATGTTGTGTACAGAATTGCTGAGACGACGTATCTAAGTATAGCGATCATTGTTACAACGGCATTCTTTGGGTTCATTACTATAATGGACATTACAAGGTCAAGAATGGGAGCAGAAAAAATTACTCCACAACTTGTTGTAAGGTCGTTGCTATTTCTAACTGCAATGTACTTAGTAATAAATTTAGTTAGATGAGGGGTTATATTGGGTTCTTTAGTGGTCATTACGGCAGTGTTTTCATTAAGAAATATTTAGTATATAAACGATGCAATTCTGACTCCAAAACAATAACCGATTGTTGGTAAATAATATAGATTCATCTTAATAATCTGCGCTTTTTAACCACCGTTTTAAGTCTATCGGCTTTCGCAGTTGTAAAACCACAAACTAATTAGACTTCTAGGGCGGCGTAAAGAAGTTTACAACGAGGATATTAAAACTAAAAATGTAGGATGAAGGTATATCCATCATTCGTTCACCCATCACAAACACATAGCAATGAAGTAGTATGCTAAATACTAGTATTAGAATTTGAGGTGTCTATTAATGGAAACCCTTTTTAATTTTTCTTATGACCATAATTCTATGGCCAGAGTTGCATTATTATTTAGCTGAAACTTTACCAACATATATAATATATAGTGTAATAGGTGTCTTCATTTTTTTGGTTTTTTAGCCATTTTAAAATATACAAGTGAAATGTTAGGCGACGGAACGGTAACCATTAGAAGAATTATCGGCTCTATTGTATATATAACTATTGTAGTTGCTGTCATCTATATGTTTCGGACATGAGCATTAATGGCACATGGTTTTATATTGTATGTAAGGTGTCCATCATCTTGTTAAATAAGTGATTAAATTTTGCATCTGTGGTGTCAATAACTGTAATAAGTTTATTTGTATTAGCACTCATAGCATTTCCGCATTATTTAGAGATACTTATTAAAAGTAGTGTGATTATATATTCCTTTCTTACTTTATTATTTGTTTTTACTGCGATGACAATGATGAATGTACCCAGGAAAAGACATGAAGATAAGTTATTAACGAGAGATGATGTGATCCGGAGTATAAGTGAGCTTGTGGGGATTATGGTAGTCATCGGCTTCTTCAATGGGATCTTTATGTAAGTGTGTCCAATTGCTGTTGCCGTATGGTCATAAAGTGATGTACTCAAGCTGAGTAAGATGGGCCGCTTTAGTTGATAATTATTAGGAAGTGATTTTTTGACGCAATTATTAAAGGTCTCAAAAAGAATTGCAA
>NZ_BAWZ01000051.1:0-26236 GCF_000698105.1 Geomicrobium sp. JCM 19037
CATTTGTGACAGTTGAGACCGTTTATGTGCGCATTCACGTTTAAAATCATGATTTTTCTTTCCAAAGTGTCACAAAAATGAATATATGAGGCATTTCGGATTCTTTCCACACCGTGACCAGTAGGCAGAAACGTGAACCGGGTTGCTCTTATGCTCTGGAGTATAAAGAAAACACGGTGGACGTCTTTTGGCCACCGATGTTGCACTTGTACTCTGGAGTGCAAGCATCCGCCTGCAGTGGAAAGAAACAACAAACTGCGCAATTAGAAAATGCTAAGTTTATTCTATATAGATCACCAATCTCCTAAAAATCCCTAAATGCCAGCTATCTAAAGGAATATGAGACCAAACTCCGCCTACACCTTTGTAGAGAGCAGATGTAAATGCAATTGCAAGCTTCTTCATATACTTTCATGTCGCGAGTTTTCGCTATAGTTACTCGCTCAGCTGGATGCGGAAGAGAACATTCCCGATGGATCGTCACTTCATGCCAAATACTGCAACATAAAGATGTCATGTTGGAGCTGCGTGTCCGCAGAAGGCCAATGAATGTCTTATTTTACTGGTGGCTTTAAAGATTTTTAAAATCGTTGCAAACGGGTATAGTAATTGCACACGAATGATTAAGAAAGGAGAGGACGATCAGTTGTTTAGAAGAATTTTTGCTTCAGTTATTACGTCTGCAGGAATATATGTCGTCAAGCGTGTGGTTGATCGATGGATTATAAAAAAACCATAATCAGAGATATCCCTTGGATTATGACTAGGTGGTTATCACAAACTGACTCCTTGCATAGAATACAAACACACATGAAGATAAGCGGAACCGCTGAATGAGTCGGTCACGCTTGTTTTTCATTCTGAGTCGTATTCGGGGAGTTTGTCTTGGTGTTGATGACGCATTTTAATGATCCGAAAAGGGAGGATATTCGGTGGATATACTATCAAGGATGAAAGATTACCGGGATGAGCATGAGAAATTGAAGTGGAAGGTACATTTAAGGAATATTTGGAACTTCTGAAACAGAGACCGGAAGTGGCACAAACCGCACATTCAAGATTATATAACATGATTAAAAGTCACGGAATAGAAGAGAATGAGAATGGCGAAAAGAACTATGCATTCTTTAACGATGCGATCTATGGGTTGGAAGACTCCATTGAGAGACTAACCGAAGAATACTTTCATTCAGCAGCAAGACGGTTGGACGTACGCAAGCGTATTTTATTGTTAATGGGACCTGTGAGTGGTGGGAAGTCAACGATTGTTAATATGCTAAAAAGAGGGCTAGAACAGTACTCTTATACAGATGATGGAGCGGTTTATGCAATCAAAGGTTGTCCAATGCAGGAGGATCCTTTGCATCTCATTCCTCATCATTTGCGGGAAGACTTCAATGAAGAGTATGGCATTCGTGTAGAGGGAGCGCTTTCTCCATTAAATACGATGCGCTTGGAGGAAGAGTACGACGGATGGTTGAAGATGTAATGGTCGAGCGTATTTTCTTCTCAGAAGATAAGCGAACCGGGATCGGGACATTTAGTCCTTCTGACCCTAAATCGCAAGATATTGCTGACTTGACTGGCAGCATTGACTTTTCTACAATCGCTGAGTATGGTTCTGAATCGGATCCGAGGGCTTATCGATTTGATGGTGAGTTAAATAAAGCGAACCGTGGATTGATGGAATTTCAAGAGATGTTAAAGTGTGATGAAAAATTTCTATGGCACCTCTTATCGCTCACACAAGAAGGGAATTTTAAAGCTGGACGGTTTGCGCTCATTAGTGCCGACGAATTAATTGTGGCTCACACAAATGAAGCGGAATACCGTACATTTATTAATAATAAGAAGAATGAAGCCCTTCATTCACGGATTATTGTCATGAATATCCCTTATAACTTAAAAGTATCCGAAGAAGAAAGAATATACGAGAAAATGATTAGTGAAAGTGACATGTCCCATGTACACATCGCGCCACACGCGCTGAGAACAGCGGCATACTTTACGGTGTTAACACGATTAAAGGATTCCAAACACCAAGGAATTGACCTCGTGAAAAAGATGAAGCTTTATGACGGTGAAGTTGTGGAAGGTTTTAAAGAGCAAGATGTGGTTGAACTAAAAAAAGAACATCAAGATGAGGGTATGACAGGCATTGACCCACGGTATGTAATCAACCGGATTTCGTCAGCCATCATTCGCAAAAATACGCGCTCGATTAATGCGCTCGATGTGTTAAGAGCGTTGAAAGATGGCCTTGCTCAACATGCATCCATCTCGAAAGAGGACCGTGAGCGTTATCAAGATTTCATTTCGGTTGCCCGGAAAGAGTACGATGAGATTGCGAAGAAGGAAGTACAAAAAGCTTTCGTCTATTCGTACGAAGAATCGGCAAAAACAATGATGAACAACTATTTAGATAATGTGGAAGCTTTTTGCAACAATCAAAAGATTTATGATCCAATTACAGGTGACGAACTCAACGCGGATGAGAAATTAATGAGGTCGATTGAAGAACAAATCGGTATTTCAGAAAACGCGAAAAAAGCATTTCGGGAAGAGATTTTGATTCGTATTTCCGCCTATGCCCGCAAAGGATATAAATTTGACTACAATTCGCACGAAAGACTACGAGAAGCAATTCAAAAGAAATTGTTTGCAGACCTTAAAGATGTAGTGAAAATTACAACATCTGTGAGCACCCCAGATGAGTCGCAGCTGAAGAAAATCAACGAGGTGATTGCCAGACTTGTGGATGAACACGGCTACAACTCAACTTCAGCTAATGAGTTATTGAAGTATGTTGGGAGTTTATTAAATCGATAAAAAAAGTGCTAGCAGATATCTCTCTGCTGGCACTTTTTTACATTTGGGTCAGACCGTACTGGTGAGGGTAAGGCAGAAATGGGTGCAATGGTAAAAACGATGAAGGAGTGGTTACTGGGGGTAACATCACTTCTTCTAGTTCGTCTTCATCGCTTTGCAATATAATATAGCTCCCGTCTTCACTTTCACTTAAGTGAATGGAGAACATATTGTCTCCTTCGCGATCGTCCTCAACAGAGCTGCGCTCTCCTTCAAATTGAAGGGCTTGTGTCTCTAACATGTTTGGAGGCAACCATTCATTCGCGGAATCGTCATCTTCTTGGACATAAAATGATTGTTTATATCCTTTCGTTAAGTGCTCCCCAGACGTGTTCTCGATTCCTGCATCAATGTATAGATGGTACAACTGTCCGTCCTTATAACTATCTGTTGGTGGTCGAATGTGCACTTCTGTTGGTGTATAAATAAATATGAAGTTTTGGACGAGCTCGTGTTCTTCATCTAATACATACAATAAATCATTACTAATGGCATCTTCTAGAAGCGGCTCTTCAAAGCTTAATTCAAAAGAATGATCTGGTTCAACGGTCACAGTCGGAAGGTGCTGGTAATAACGGTCATCTGATTCTTCAACGAGGTTAATGACAGAATACTCCTCTGGCACGGTTGTAAATGCTTGAGGATGGGATACAGTGTCAAGCACTCCTGCCTCATTGTCTTCTGGGAAGTCAAGTGTGTATAAAATGTACCATTGCTGATCTCTTTCAAAGCTGTCAACAATGGAAATACGATACCCAGTGTTTGAGTGCGGTCCCCAGCTTAAGGTGACTGCCTCACCGTCTCGATTTAATTCAATTGTTGCTGGTTTCTCAGAACCCATATCGTGTAATTGTGTGCTATCATGAAGAAATGGTGATGCGAAAAGTGATAATAGAAGCATCAATATGGAAAGGAACATTTGGTCACCTCGATGGTTATGCCTACTATATAGACGAAATTCCTTCTAGTAAAGTTACATACCTATACGTATTCTTTACAAAAATCTCGAAAAACGCAAGCAAATCATCAAAAAATGTGTAAAAAGTATGGTGAGTGGGAGGGGAAACGATGAATACTGGTCTTACAAAAGAGATATGGGATTGGGTAAAGACGTTCGTTATTGTCATTCTCATCGTTTTAATTGTACGCACGTTTTTCTTTGCCAATTATATGGTACATGGAGAATCGATGATGCCGACGATTGAAAGTGGAGAACGATTGATTATTAATAAAGTGGGTTACCACATTTCTGAGCCTGACCGATTTGACTTAATTGTATTTCATGCAGATGAAGAGAGTGATTACATTAAGCGAGTGATTGGTCTTCCGGGAGATCAAATAAGCTATCACAATGATACACTGTTTATTAACGACGAAGAAATTCCTGAAGATTACTTACATGAAGCCGTTGCCAGTGCCGAAGGTGGCCCTTTTACACGCGATTTTACGCTTAGTGATTTGAACCTTGGTGAAGAAGTCGTTCCCGATGATCAACTGTTCGTGCTCGGCGATAATCGACGAAATAGTTTAGACAGCCGGCAAATTGGTTTTGTTTCTTATGATGATATTGTAGGCAAAGCGAATATTCGATATTGGCCAGTGAGTGATTTTTCTATTATCCGTTAACGGTTTGTGCAAATGCGCGAGCCGTTTTTGTTCTATTAAGAAGAAAAGACGATTAAAATAGTAAAATCAAAATTCAAAATGACGATCTCTTGATTGAGTGACAATTCTTTCAATAAGCTGCATACGATGAGTGTAGTACGACGTGTCCGAAGCAGTGGAGACGTAACGACAAATTTACAAATCATCAGGTTTCTGAAGACCGATGGTTTTTCCGGGGGGTTTTACTCATGAGTGATAAAAACCAAACGCCACCTTTTGTTGTTTCCGAAGAAAACTGGTCTCTTCACCGAAAAGGGTATTTGGACCAACGCAGACATGAAGAGAAAGTTAAAGATGCCATCAATCAAAACTTACCGGACTTGATCACGGATGAAAGTATTGTGATGTCAAATGGTCGTGATGTTGTACATGTGCCGATTCGATCATTAGATGAATACAAAATTCGATACAATGATGACAAGAAAAAGCATGTGGGCCAAGGGGACGGAGATAGTCAAGTCGGAGATGTGGTTGCACGCGCACCGGGCAAAGAAAAGGGGAAGGGCCCTGGCAAAGGAAATAAGCCAGGTGACACAGCGGTGAAGATTACTATGAAGCAGAAATTTCCATAGCAGAACTTGAAGAAGCCTTGTTTCAACATTTGGAACTACCAAATTTACAAAAGAAAGAGGAGGACCAACTTGTTGTAGAAGACATTGAATTTAATGATGTAAGAAAAAAAGGTTTGCTCGGCAACATCGATAAACGTCGAACCATTCTTACAGCGCTTAAACGCAATGCTATGGAAGGTAGGCCAGGGATTAATCCGATCTATCGTGATGATTTACGTTTTAAGACGTGGAATGAAGAAGAGAAGCGAGAGTCCAAAGCCATTATCATTGCCATGTTGGACACATCAGGCTCAATGGGAAAGTGGGAAAAATATATGGCGAGAAGTTTTTTCTTTTGGATGACTCGGTTCCTTCGTACGAAGTATGAAAGTGTGGAAATTGAATTTATCGCGCATCATACCGAAGCGAAGGTCGTGGATGAAGAACATTTCTTCACGAAAGGGGAAAGTGGAGGGACAATTTGTTCATCTGCTTATGAACTAGCGTTAAAACGCATCGAAGATCATTATGATCCGAGAAGATACAATATTTATCCGTTTCACTTTTCTGATGGTGACAACTTGACCTCTGATAATAAACGGTGTTTGCACTTAATTGATCAGATCATGGAGAAAGCAAGTATGTTTGGATACGGTGAGGTCAATGCCTACAGTCGCCATAGTACACTGATGAACGTATACCAAAGCATTGATGACCCTCGGTTTCGCCATTTTATTCTTAAAGAGAAGCAACACGTATTTCAAGCTTTGCAATGGTTCTTTAGTAATCAGGAAGCTAAAGTATAGCGACAAGTCCAGTTTAACGTGCACGCCATACCTTGACTAGGAACTGAAGGCGTAGAGATTCTGTGAATATCTCTACGCCTTCAGTTCGTTATGATGTATGCCAATAGTTTTCGATGAATTCGTCTCGGCCAGACGCTTTTCGATCGGCTTTATAATACTCTGCATTCGTTTTATAAAACTGTTGATGTTCCTTTTCAGCTGGATAGAAAGGTCCAGCTGGCAATACTTTTGTGACGATGGGTTGTTTAAAGCGCCCACTCTTTTGCAGTTCTTGCTTGGATCGTTCTACAACGAGTCTTTGCGATTCGCTATGATAGAAAATAGCTGTTCGGTATTGGGGACCTCGATCGTGAAATTGCCCATCAGCATCTGTAGGGTCAATTTGTGGCCAATATAAACGTAACAGCTCGTCTAAGTGAAACTTGGAAGGGTCATACACAATTTCAACCGCTTCATAATGTTCAGTCGTCCCTTGCTTTACCCGCTCGTAACTTGCATCAGCGGATGTGCACCCGTATAACCTGAAGTCACAGCGATAATACCAGCTAAATCTTCAAAAGGTTGGACCATGCACCAAAAACAACCACCTGCAAAATAGATTCTTTCTGTATGACTCATCGAATCACCCTTAACGATCTGTTTATATTTTATCATGGACATTCAGTCAAACATAGACAGAAAGATCATGGTAAACTGAGGGTATGTGACTCAAGGAGGATATGACTATGGATCGTTTACGCAACAAGCCACTTAAAAGGTACACTGCTGGAAAAATATCCATTGCCTTCATTATTGTTTACATTATTTTTATGGGATATGCATATTCAAACCGCTCCCAGAAGAACATTTGAGTTATAATAGTGGATTTGAGCCCGTACCAACTGCTGAAGTTTTATTTGATTATACATACGTAGATGAATCGGGCACAAGACAACAAGATCATGAGATTTTTGCAACTGTTGAGCAAATGATTCAAGATGCAGAGGATTTTCTCGTTGTTGATATGTTTCTTTTCAATGATGAATATCCTTCGGAATTAGCTTTTCCCCCTCTGTCGAGCTGGTTAAGCGAACAGCTTATTACAAAAAAAAACGACTGATCCAGATATAACAATTATTGCGATTACTGATCGAATTAATAGTTTTTATGGCAGTCGAACTCCAGAACACTTGTCCTCGCTGGAAGATGTCGGTATCGAGCTCGTCTGGACGGATATGAGACAAATGCCAGATTCTAACCCGATTTATAGTGATTATGGCGAGGTTTATTCAATGGTTTGGTACACCCGAAGGAGGGTGGCTTCCAAGCCCATTTAGTTCGGAAGCAGAACGAGTAACGGTTCGTTCTTATTTAGATTTACTCAATTCAAAAGCGAACCACCGTAAAGTCATACTGAATGAACGGAGTGGTCTAGTCACCTCAGCAAATGCCCACGATGCTAGTGCAAACCATTCAAATGTTGCTTTTTATATAGAAGGCCCACTCGTTCAACATCTACTGGATACTGAAACTGCTGTAGCAGAAATGTCAGGGTCAGGTGAAGCCTTCACTGGATTAGAAACCAACGTCGATTATATGGAACAAATCGATGGGGGCCTTCAAGGCAAGGTAGTTACCGAGGGTGCGATTAAAGAAGAGATTCTAAAATCAATTGATGAAGCAAATGATGGAACAGAAATTTGGCTCGGACTTTTCTATTTGTCAGACCGAGACGTTATTGAAAGATTAAAAGCTGCCGCTGATCGACAAGCGAGCATACGCCTTATTCTTGACGCAAATGGAGAGGCATTTGGACATGAAAAAATGGTGTCCCTAATCGGCCAGTTGCGTATGAATTGGAACAGCACTCGTCCAACATTGAGGTGAGATGGTACAATACTTTAGGTGAACAATACCACACAAAGATGCTGTATATGACCGATGGCAGCACGGCTATAGTAAATGGTGGTTCAGCAAATTTTACTAGACGTAATTTAGATGATTTGAACTTGGAAACAAACCTTTTATTTGCAGCTTCTGCAGAGGAACCATTCATGCAATCTGTAGATGACTACTTCAACAAACTATGGGAATCCGAACAAGCCGACTATACAAATGACTTTTCAGAGTACGAAGAAGGACAGACTTGGAAATATTGGTTATATAGAATTCAAGAACGAACAGGATTATCGGCTTTTTAAGCGATGGGGGAGGAAATGATGAAAGAGATCATTAAACATTGGGCGGAGAATTTGAAACAGGATGATCCACTGAAATTAGAACTGGACCACCTACAAACAGTTGACGACACTTCTAAGCTGCAGGACAGTTTTTATCAGCCACTCGCTTTTGGTACAGGTGGAATGAGAGGGGAAATAGGGGTCGGTCCTAATCGAATGAACCGTTTTACAGTAAGAAAAGCAGCGAGAGGGCTCGCGGAATATTTAAATGGGCAAGAAGGGAAGTCGAAAACGGTCGTCATTGCGTACGATTCTAGACATATGTCAAAAGACTTTGCACTGGAAGCTGCGATTACGCTCATTTATTCTGGGTTCACTGTGGAAGTGTTTGAACAACTCGCACCAACCCTATCCTTTCATTTGCTGTTCGCGAACGCCAAGCGATAGCGGGCATTATGATTACTGCAAGCCACAATCCGCCGCAATATAACGGCATAAAGATTTATAATCGTGATGGCGCACAACTGCCACCTAAAGCGTCGGATGAGTTGATCAAGTTTGTTAATAAAATTGAAGATGAACTAAGCATTCCGACGGCCGACGAAGACAAAGCAATTGAAAATGGTTCACTGAAGATGATTGGTGACGAAGTGAGCGATCGTTATCAAGAAGAACTTTCGAAACTTTTACACCATCCTGAGCTGGGACAGTCGCAAGGTAAAGATGTGACTGTCGTATTTACGCCTTTACATGGAACAGCGCATCGTCCTGTGCTAGATGCGTTCCATAGAAACGGATATACAAATGTGCACGTTGTTGATGAACAAGCGGAGCCAGATCCGCAATTTCCAACAGTATCTTTGCCAAACCCTGAAGAAGAAGAAGCATTTGAGCTCGCTACAAAACGAGGTCAACAAGTGGGTGCAGAGTTGTTAGTTGCAACAGATCCTGACGCTGATCGTGTCGGCATTGCTGTTCGAGATAAAAGCGAGGCAAATGGCTATCGACTTTTAACCGGAAACGAAACGGGCTTATTACTTTTACATTATGTACTGGAAGAAACGGCGAAACAAAGGCCATTAACGGAAAATGATATCATCTTAAAGACGATTGTAACTTCAGAGAGCGGAAGACAGTTAGCAGAGCATTACGGCGCAAACTGTGAAGATACATTAACAGGCTTTAAATTTATTGCAGAGAAAATTAAAGCGTACGAGACGACGGACAAGTCATTTTTGTTTGGTTATGAAGAGTCATATGGCTATTTAGCAGGTTCTTTCGTTCGGGACAAAGACGCTGTGCAAATTGCACTAATCGTAGCTGAACTTGCCCTCGTAGCACAAACAGAAGGTCAAAACATAAAAGAGCGGTTAAATAGGCTATATGAGCAGTTTGGCTATTTCAAAGAAAAGACAAACAGTATTGAGCTGACGGGCCAAGCAGGGCAAAAGAAAATTGAAGGGTTGCTCCAGCATTATCGCCACACGCCTCCTGAGGAGTTTGCAGGAAGAAAGATTGTTCAGATTGAAGATTATGACTCGAGCAGACGAACGGATGTGTCAAGAGGCACATATTCAGACATTGCATTACCAAAATCAAACGTTCTAAAGTACTTTTTAGAGGATGATTCTTGGGTGTGCATACGCCCTTCAGGTACAGAGCCAAAAGTGAAGATTTACACAGGTGCTCAAGCTAAAACGAACCACCTTGTTCAACAGGCACTGGAAGACATTAGCGAGGCGGTCATGAACGATGTAAACGACCAACTTTCGGAATAAAAGAGTGTATGCGGTGTGATGAATGGATGGTGAACAATATGACGTGGGTGCATCGGTATCTTTCCCATTTGCAGATTCCTTTAAGAGAGCCTTCGCTGGTGTACTTAAAACAATTGCTAAAAGCACATCGACATGTGTTTCCATTTGAAAACGTAAGCAAATTACATTGGGACAAGTATGCCAAGAATCGTTTAATTCGCGTGGAGGATTTCCTCAATCGATTTGAATCTTTTCAAACAGGTGGGACGTGTTTTACGTTAAACATTCAGTTCGCAAGACTGTTAAAAGCGGTTGGTTTTCGCGTGCAATATATATTGCCAGGAGGGGACCATCTAGCACTACTTGTCACATTAAACGAAGAGAAAAACCTTTGGTATGTGGATGCCGGAACGCCAACACCAATGTTAGCTCCCGTTTCCCTTACGAACGGAGAAAAGCAAACACCGATTTTCGCAGGAGAACGGGTGATTGTTAAGAAGACTTCAGGCAATGGGAGATACGAGTATGTTCGGTCAATTGGGGGAAGACAAGTGAGTAAACCGCTCCCTTTCCAAATAAATGTTCGCAACACGCTAGATGATCTCATTGACCCAATAAAGGCGTCGTTTGAAACGAATGCACCGTATATGACGCAATTACGCATTGATAAGTGGTGCAACAACCGGCAAATCATGATCTCCCTTAAAAACGATCGTCTCACATTGCGAAACAGAAATGGCGGCAAAACAGAACGGCAAATTAAATCACTGGCCGATTTGCAAGAAGTGATGCAAAACGTATTTTATTTGCGTAAATTACCGGTAAATCGAGTCGTCGAGTCCTTACACCATTTGCAAATACGCTAATCGTAGCGAATCGAAAACGTTTTGTTATGATTAATTTCATCCGTTTCTTGACTCGTTAATTCTCGAATTTCAGAGAAACCGTTTCCTTGTTTAATGCGAGTAACCCACTCTGTAACCTTTTCATTTGTGCCTTCTACTTCAATGTCCACAGCACCATCATTGCGGTTTCTTACCGAGCCGTAAAGATGGTGTTTTTTCGCTTCCTCGTAGACAAATTGTCGAAACCCGACCCCTTGAACGCGGCCACTAGCGACCATCTGCTTTTTTATGATCATGTTTGTAGCCTCCTTTTTTATTCCTTTACCTCATCAATTGCCAGATAAAACATCGTCATCCATTCATCACTTAGCGACTTTCACATATAAATAATAGAAGTATGGAATGGAGGGGAGCGGGAATGTCTGTTGAGGAACACCGCTTATTAGAGAAGAGAATTGAAGAAATTACAGAAATCGCAGAAGGATTTGGTCTAGATTTTTATCCGATGCGTTATGAAATATGTCCAGCCGATATTATCTATACATTTGGTGCATACGGAATGCCAACACGTTTTTCACATTGGAGCTTTGGAAAGCAATTCCACAAAATGAAAGTACAATATGATCTAGGTTTAAGTAAGATCTATGAGCTTGTCATTAATTCAGATCCTTGTTATGCGTTTTTACTGAATAATAACAGTCTCATTCAAAATGAACTCATTGTTGCCCATGTGCTTGGGCATTGTGATTTTTTAAGAATAATTGTCGTTTTCAAGGTACGAGGAAAGATATGGTAGAAAGTATGAGTGCGACTGCTGAGCGAATATTCCACTATGAACAAGTGCACGGAAAACAAGAAGTTGAAGAGTTTCTAGATGCAATTTTAGCTGTGCAAGAACATGTTGATCCGTATCGAATTCCACAAAGTAAGGATGAAGGAACGGGTGTTGCCGAAAAGAAAAAATCAACCCCATACGATGATCTTTGGGACGTAGATCGAGACGTTACGCACTCTGGAGTGAAAAAGAAGAAAAAAAACGTTCCCAGAACAGCCTGAAAAAGACGTGCTCCTTTTCATTGAAGAACATAGCACGGAGCTTGAAGACTGGCAACGCGACATTTTAACGATGATGAGAGAAGAAATGTTATATTTCTGGCCGCAGCTTGAGACGAAAATTATGAACGAAGGCTGGGCATCGTATTGGCACGCTCGAATTATGCGGGAAATGGATTTGACGTTTTCTGAATCCATTGAATTCGCGAAGCTGAATGCAAGTGTCGTTGTACCTTCGAAAACATCAATCAATCCATATTATTTGGGTTTGAAGATCTTTGAAGACATTGAAGAGCGGTATGACCATCCGAATGAGGACCTAAAGAGAATTGGAGTGAAAGAAGGCAGTGGCAGGGAAAAGATCTTTGAAGTTCGCGAATTAGAGTCAGATGCATCGTTTCTTCGCAATTATCTTACGAAGGATTTGGTTGATCGTGAAGATATGTACGTATTTGGAAAAAAAGGGAATCAGTATGAGGTCACTGACAAAGATTGGACGCACGTTCGGGATGAACTCGTCGCTTCGAGAGTAAATGGTGGATTTCCCTATTTAACTGTAACCGATGGAAATTATTTACGAGCTGGTGAATTGTATATCACTCATCAATATGAGGGAAATGAACTAGACGTTAAAGACTTAGAACGAACCATCCCTTATTTGTACGTGTTGTGGGGAAGACCCGTACACATTGAAACAACATGTTCCGAGAAACAGACCGTTTTTACGTTTGATGGACGTCGAATTCATCGGAAAACGAAATAGTTATGCGAGACCACCTTTTGCCGAAAGAGCTCACTGAAAAAGGGAAATAAAAAACGTATAGCAGTATTTCTTTTGTTATAAATAGAAAATCCCATCATAGACACGGGCTATATCACTGAAAAATCGCGTCACGTTCTTATATTAATGAATTGAACAGCACTTCATTTATTCGTTAACACAAACGATGTGAGTGATCCGCTAGTGTTGCGGGCAACACAGAAAACGTATGCCAAAAGGTAAAAAGACGTGGCCGTGGGTCACTACCTGGCACCAGCATGTGATGACCTTTCACGTATGTGACAATCCAGCTCTTAAACCGGGCACTTTCGGCCTCAACGGTCACATATATCGCGATTTGTGACCGTTGACTCCGTTTATGTGCGCATCCACGTTTAAAATGATGAATTTTCTTACTCAAGTGTCACATAAATGAATTTATGGGGCATTTGAACTTCTTTCCCCCACCGTAACCAGTAGGCGAGAACGTGAACTGTTTCATCCTTGTGCTCTGGAGTACATAGAAAACACGGTGGGCGTGCTTTGACCTCCGATGTTGCCCTTGTAGTCTGGACTAAAAGCATCCGCCTGAAGTGGAAACCAACTCCCAACAGGGCAAATCAGGAGTATCTTACGTTCATTTTATATACTTCCATGGCCCGCGCCAATGCTCAGTCAACGGATGTGGCAAGTTTATGTGGGGTGATATAGCTTCATTGCCGCTATTAATTTCCATTGTAAATCCCGATTTTGTAACCGGATAAATCTCTTTAATTTAACTCGTGTAGAGCGCTCGCTGTATTCCAATAAAATCCAGATAATTCCAGGAGAAAAGCTCGAACGATTAATTATTATACTCATTTTTATAACATGAAATTGTCGTGTTAAAATGGGATGTCTCAAAGAAGGTCGTACGATTTTCAGCGGTCTCGATATGATCTATGGTGGGATAATTTAGGATCGTATCGCTACATCGTAATGAAACTCCCACTGAGACCGGATTCGATCTGTCGCGTTAACGAGTAGCTTAGAGAGTCGTTCGCTTTTCGGTGGTTTTGAGGAGAGGTGGCGTTCACATAAAAAAGGACGACCATAAAATGGTCGCCAAGGTCAAAATACACGCATCAAGAAGGTAATGCAAAGTAAGCAGGGTAAAACTCGATCAAACGTTGAAACGAGAAAAACCCCGTCGGCGTTAATATAGCATATAAAAATCCAATATTCCACAATTCTTAATAAAATTGTAATCAATTAATTTGAAGGAGCTTGATCTTTCGTCTCCCATTTCTTCACAGAATCATCTAGCAAATATTGTGATTCAAAGTGGTGAATGCCAGCGACATATTTAGTCGGGACTGTCGTAATGCTCTTATTGTAGCGCTTGACAGAAGCATCATATGCTTGGCTTGCAGAAGCTACAAGTGTAAGTGTTGATTGAAGGTCAGTTTCCATTTCTTGAAGAGCTTGTTCGTCCTCTGCAAGTTCAACGCTGTCAAAAATCTCCTCCAACCGTTCATGAACGATGGCATACGCATGCAGCTGTTCGCTGCGCCCTAACATTGGATTGTGCATATCATCAATATGTCTTTGAATGGTTTGAGATGTGCCAGGTGCAAGCTTCCCATCGGTATCTAAAGAAATGAGGTATTCACTTGATAAACGATCAAGACGGTGAAGAAGATGCGATAACCTTCGCCATCTCGTTTCCATTTTCTTTACAAATTTAAGCAATACGTAATATCCACTAAACCATAACAATAAAGTAACAACAATGATTGATCCAAGAATCATCGGGAATACCAAATCCAAATTGTTCAGTCCTCCCCTCCCAAAAATTCAACAGGTTACTAATAGTATAGCATAGATGATACCATCACAAGATACTCATTTATATGATCCCCCGTTTACTGAAATTCCACCGAGTGAGAAATCGGTAATTGGAGCGAATCTCACCATCTAAATATTAAGAAAAATCGGTAGACGATTGCTGGATGTTGTAGTAATCTAGGTGTAAGCGTTTACGTTTGTGTGCCGATTGAGCGCTTGCTCAGTTAAATTTCTGAAGTGAAGTGAGGCGATCAAATTGAATTTCGAACTAACGAAAGAGCAACGGATGGTTCGCGATATGGTGAAAGATTTTGCCGCTAGTGAGATTGCACCAAAAGCGATTGAGGTTGACCGTACAGGTCGATTCCCAGAAGAAACTTTTAAGAAGATGGGAGACCTTGGTCTTTTAGGATTGCCGATTCCAGAGCAATATGGAGGTGCCGGGGCCGATACGGTATCCTATGCGATTGCGGTTGAAGAAGTAGGAAATGCTTGTGGGGGAACGGGACTCAGCTATGCAGCATCAGTTTCTTTAGGCGCGAGTCCATTGTTGAACTTTGGTAACGAACAACAAAAACAAGACTTTCTTGTCCCAATATGCACCGGTGAATCGCTAGGATCTTTTGGTCTAACAGAACCGAATGCTGGCAGTGACGCCGGTGGCACAAAAACAACAGCGGTCCTCGATGGTGAAGAGTACGTCATTAATGGCGAGAAATGTTGGATTACGAATGCTGCTTATGCGAAGGCAGTGATTATCACTGCCGTTTCAGGCAAGAAAGACAACGGTCGAAACAATATATCGGCGTTTATCGTCCCGACACACCTCGATGGATTTACAATAACAAGCCCATATGAAAAGATGGGAGTTAGAGGATCAAATACGACAGAGCTCATTCTAACAGACGTGCGTATTCCTAAAGAGAATATATTAGGCGATCCAGAAAAAGGGTTTGGACAGTTTTTGCATACGTTAGACGGAGGCAGAATTTCAATTGGAGCGTTAGCGGTAGGAATCGCACAAGCAGCATATGATCGGCCGAGAGTATGCGAAGCAAAGAAAGCAATTTGGTAAAAATATTGGTTCTTTTCAATCGATTCAATTTAAGCTTGCAGATATGGCAATGGAGATTGAACTGGCAAGAACGATGTTCATAAGGCTGCTTGGCTGAAAGACGCGAAAAAACCTTTCAAAAAAGAAGCAGCATTTGCTAAATTGTACGCATCAGAAATGGCAACACGAGTTTGTAACCAATCCATTCAAATTCATGGTGGTTCTGGGTATATGCAAGAATATGAAGTCGAACGTATGCTCAGAGATGCGAAACTAATGGAAATTGGAGAAGGGACTTCAGAAATTCAGCGACTTGTCATTAGCAGAGAGATTGGCTAACGCACGATGAGTACAGAATTTGAAAAGGGTGGTCAGCATGCTAAAAACGGTACTTGTTGCGAATCGAGGAGAAATTGCTTGCAGAATTATTAAGTCGTTAAAAGAAATGAATATACACTCGGTAGCCGTCTATTCTGAAGCCGATCAAGAGAGTTTGCACGTGAAAATGGCGGATGAAGCGTACCCTATTGGACCTGCAAATGCAAAAGAGAGTTACTTGAGTATCGAGAAAATTCTAGAAGTTTCTCGAGCGGCTAACGTCGACGCGATTCACCCTGGATACGGATTTTTATCAGAAAATCCTGAATTTGCAAGGGCGTGCATGATAACGAAATCACCTTTATTGGACCGAGTGCACTCGTCATTGAGAAAATGGGCGATAAAGTGTCAGCGCGACGCACAATGGAAGAAGCGGGCGTGCCTGTACTTCCTGGTAACCACTATGTGTCCTCAGCAGATGAAGCGGTAGAACTTGGTGCAGCGATTGGCTATCCGCTTATGGTAAAAGCTGCTGCAGGTGGGGGTGGTATTGGCATGGAGCTTGTGCATAACGATGAAGAATTGAGAAAAGCATTTAGTAGCAATCAACGTCGGGCTTCCAATTATTTTGGATCTGGAACGTTGTATCTAGAAAAAGCACTAACTGCGCCTCGTCACATCGAAGTACAAGTGTTGAGCGATACGCATGGCAATCACATCCATCTTGGCGAACGGGATTGTTCCATCCAACGTAGACATCAAAAGGTGATTGAAGAATCACCGGCCGAAGGTCTGCCAGAAGAAACGAAAGAAAAAATGAGAGCTGCAGCTATAAAAGCAGTACAGGCTCTAAATTACGAAAATGCCGGCACGTTGGAGTTTCTCGTAGAAGACGGGGAATTTTATTTTCTGGAAATGAACACACGACTACAAGTTGAACACCCGGTAACAGAATTGGTTACAGGTATCGATATTGTACGAGAGCAAATTCGAATTGCTAGTGGAGAAAAGCTTAGCTATGAACAGTCGGATGTATCTTTTCACGGACATAGTATGGAGTGCCGTGTATACGCAGAAGATCCCGTCACCTTCTTTCCATCACCAGGTACAATCACAACATTGCATGTGCCTAATGATATTCGTGTGGATACTGCGATTGAAGAAGGGACGGAAGTGACACCATTTTATGATCCGATGGTGGCAAAGATGGTCGTTCATGGCACCGATCGAGAAGACGCGATTAAAAAACTGCAAAACGCAATCGATAATACAGTCATTGAAGGTATCAAGACGAATTTGCCTTTTGTTCAACAAGTGCTTTCTCACGAAGCATTTACTTCATTTAATTTCACAACAAATTTTGTAAAAGAACACATTCAACCTGTATCTAAATAAGGAGTGGTAAGAGATGGCGAACATTCAAGCATCGATGGCAGGGAATTTATGGAAAGTATTAAAAGGCGAGGGAGACCTTGTAGAAGCGGGAGAAGAAGTTGCGATTTTGGAATCGATGAAAATGGAAATTCCAATTCAATCAGAGCAGGCAGGAACGATTAAAGCCGTGCTCAAGCAAGAAGGAGAATTCGTAAACGAAGGAGACCAATTGTTTGAAATTGAGTAAGGAGCGTGATGAATGTGAGTCTCGTTGAATGGTCCGTAAATTCAGAAGGTATTGCCTTAATTGAACTGCAGCGTGAAAAACAGGCGCACAGCCTTTCTAAAGACGTTTTGCTCGGCCTTCGTGACATTGTAGAATCGCTGAAAGCAAAACAAGACGTTCGTGCGGTTGTTCTTACGTCTACGGGTGAGAAGGTTTTCTGTGCAGGAGCAGACTTAAAAGAACGTGCAGGCATGTCAGAATCTGAAGTTTTGCAAGCGGTAAGGCGCATTCAGTCTGTCATTCATGAAATATCCGAAATTCCGCAACCGACGATTGCAGCGCTCACAGGTAGCGCTCTCGGTGGTGGATTAGAGCTGGCATTAACCGCTGATATTCGCATTGGTGCTAATGAAGGCAAATACGGCCTTCCAGAGACATCACTAGCCATTATTCCGGGTGCAGGGGGAACACAACGACTCAGCAGGTTGCTTGGTCCTGGAAAAGCAAAACAATTAATATTTACCGGTGAGTTGATTAATGGTGTAGAAGCAGAGAGGATTGGCTTGCTTGAAACGAGTACAGCCGTAGAAAACGTAAGGCAACATGCATTCGAACTTGCAGAAAAGATCGCTAAAAACGGTCCTCTCGCTCTAAGACAAGCAAAGCGAGCCGTTGATCTAGGACAAGAAGTCGATTTGTTAACCGGACTACAAATAGAAAGAGCGTGCTACGAGCACACCGTTCCTACAGCGGACAGAAGAGAAGGCTTACTCGCTTCAAAGAGAAGCGTAAACCACAGTATACAGGCAAATAGCGGAGGTGCACGTAATGATTGATACGACTGGCAGCCACAAACAAATGACCGAAGACATTACGAGCGGAGGAAACGAAAAGTATCATAAAAGTAATGCAGATAAAGGAAAGATGTTCGTTCGTGAGCGCCTAGAGAAGTTGCTTGATGAAGGTACGATTCACCTTGAAGACGGTAAATTTGCAAATGTGATGGCTGGAGACTTACCGGCAGATGGCGTCGTAACTGGAATGGGCGATATTGCTGGCGTGTCTGTCTGCTTTATGGCGAATGATTCTACGGTTAAGGCAGGTTCATGGGGTTCGAGGACCGTTGAAAAAATCATTCGTATTCAAGAAACAGCCGAAAGCCTGCAAGTACCAATGCTTTATCTCGTTGACTCAGCAGGAGCAAGGATTACCGATCAAATTGAAATGTTTCCAGGCAGAAGAGGAGCAGGTCGAATTTTTCATAACCAAATTGCATTGTCTGGCCAAATCCCACAAATTTGTTTGCTGTTTGGACCATCAGCTGCAGGTGGTGCCTAT
Organism: Geomicrobium sp. JCM 19037; assembly: GCF_000698105.1. Taxonomy (NCBI): domain Bacteria; kingdom Bacillati; phylum Bacillota; class Bacilli; order Caryophanales; genus Geomicrobium; species Geomicrobium sp. JCM 19037. The sequence continues at coordinate 18,602 of NZ_BAWZ01000051.1, forward strand.
ATTCCAGCATTTTGTGATTTGGTCATTATGGTTGAGGGAAATGCGTCCATGTATCTCGGCTCCCCGCGAATGGCAGAGATGGTCATTGGCGAGCGAGTAAGCTGGAAGAGATGGGCGGCGCAAGAATGCACTGCTCGGTATCTGGCTGCGGGGATGTGCTCGCTAGTAATGAGGACGAAGCCATTGAATCCGCTAAGACATATTTAAGTTATATGCCGAAGAACTTTGCGAACAAGCCAAAAAAGATTGAGGCTCAGCTACCTTCAAGTAAAGAAAAAACACTCAAAGACATTATTCCTGACAATCAAAACGCTCCTTTCGATATGTATGAACTCATTGACCATATCGCAGATGCAAACAGCTTCTATGAAGTAAAAAAACTGTTTGCTCCTGAGATTATTACGGGTTTTGTCCGGATGGACGGTGCTGTCGTTGGAATTGTTGCCAATCAGCCAAAGATGAAAGGCGGCGTATTGTTCCATGATTCTGCGGATAAAGCAGCCCGGTTTATGACAATTTGTGATGCGTACAACATCCCGCTTCTTTTCCTCGCAGATGTTCCAGGGTTTATGATCGGTACTCGCGTTGAAAAAGCAGGCATCATACGTCACGGGGCAAAAATGCTGTCGGCGATGAGCAGTGCGACTGTACCGAGAATATCGGTTATCGTTAGAAAAGCCTACGGCGCAGGTTTATATGCCATGTCAGGGCCAGCGTTCGAACCTGACTGTACTCTTGCATTGCCAAGCGCTCAAATTGCTGTCATGGGTCCTGAAGCCGCTGTAAACGCTGTGTATGCGAACAAGATACAAGAGTTGCCTGAAGAAGAGCGGGCACAATTTGTTGCTACTAAGCGAAAAGAATATCAAGAAAATATTGATGTGTACCGGTTAGCATCAGAAATGATCATTGATGACATTGTAGAGCCTGACTTATTGCGGGGTGAGTTGATTAGTCGTTTTAAGCAATATGAACAAAAATCAGTGCAACCTCCAGTAAAAAAACGAAGTGTTACACCGGTGTAAAGCCCCATTTTGGGGCTTTTTTTAGGTTAGAAATAAAACTGGATGAACTTACTAATTAAAAAGTGGGGATAGAGAAATCAAATCGAGTCAAACTATAGGTACACAGAGAGGGAGGTGAGATAAAACATGGCGAACAACAACAGTTCAAACCAACTTGTCGTACCTGGTGTACAACAAGCACTAGACCAAATGAAGTATGAAATCGCTTCTGAGTTCGGTGTTCAACTTGGACCAGACTCAACAGCACGCTCTAACGGTTCAGTTGGAGGGGAAATCACAAAACGCTTAGTTCAAATGGCTGAGCAACAAATGGGTGGCTATCAAAAATAACCATCAATGATCATCTAACTAAATACAGATGGCTTGAAAAGGCAGCTTTATGCTGCCTTTTCGTATATCATTTTATTGGCTGTTTGGATTGTGTTCTTCAAACTCATGATAAAGCATAAGATCATGAACATGAGCTTCTACTTGTTCTATGTCTTCCTTCGGTGCATGCAACCACTTCACTTGACCTTCACCTGAATAGGTTCCTTCACAATGAACACCTTTATAAAAAAAAGAGAATTTCCATTCTTTCGCTACCCAATTATTCTTAATGGTTTCGTATTGAAAATGACTAAACATTCTGATGCTCCTTTCTCACAGTTGTCATGAATTTATGGTATCATGACTAGCGAAAAGAATCTAAAACTGTCGTTTTTCAAAGGAGACGTTTGTGTGAATGCCATCCTGATCATCTTGATTTCGATGCTTATTGCCGGTGTTATTGGCTTATTTACGAATATTATTGCGATTGGCATGTTATTTCGCCCTTACGGTGCGAGGTACATAGGGAAAAAAAAAGTTACCATTGACTCCAGGGCTAATCCCGAAACGACAAGCAGACATTGCAAACCATTTAGGGAAAACGGTCATGAATCATCTGTTAACCGCTGAAGGGATTGAAGAGAAGCTTACAAACCCTGAGTTTCAAAAGCAGATGAAAGCGTGGATAAAAAAAGGTGTTACACAGTGGGTGCACACTGAAGAACGATCATTGGCAGACATTGTTAAAAGCTATGATTCCACGATTGACATCGATCAAAAACTTCGTTATCAGCTTGAAAGAAGACTGGACCATAAATTTGATGAATGGCTTTTAGAAATTGAACAACAACCCCTTGCTCATCTTGTACCAGAAGAATTGATGAAAAGAACGACAGAAAAACTACCTGAAGTGAACGAGTGGGTTTTCCAACGAATTGAAACGTATTTGCATTCTCATGAAGGACGAGAACAGATGCAAAATATTGTGAGGCGTTTTCTCGAAAGACAAGGATCACTTGTCCAAATGCTCGGATCGTTCGTTAAAACGGACCGAATCATTGAAAAGGTGTATCCTGAAATTGTTAAAGCAATCACTTCAGATGATATGAGAGTGTGGGTAAATCAAAAAGTACAATCAGAGTTCGAAGACATGCTAAACGAGCCGCTCAATCGTTACGTTTCTAAAGAACAAGCCCATGAGCTGAAATCAGAGCTCACTGCTTATGTGTTTGACAAGTTTTCCATTAAAAAGTATACAAATCGCCCGATTCACGAGTGGGGAGCTCACGTTGATGAAGAAATCATCGACCGAATTGTTGATGCTGCAGTAAGTCGCTCCAGCCGAATGATTCAATTAAAGTTACCTGAATTTCTAAAACTCCTCAATTTGCAAGAAGTTGTCGCTGATCAGATTAACCGTTTTTCAGTTCAGCAGTTGGAAGGGATTGTACTCTCCATTGCCAATCGCGAACTACGTCTCATTAAATACTTAGGCGGGGTTTTAGGAGCGATCATCGGTTTCATTCAAGGATTGATATTGCTCATGTTCATCTAATTATGCCGTTTCCCTTTCATTCGGTGGAAAAGGTATGTTATCCTCGTGAGGATGCTTGATCGTTAAGCGATCAAAATTAGGGAGGTCATCAAGTGAGCAACTTACAAGATAAAGCAAAAGAACTAGCCAATGCAATTGCTGAAAGTGAAGAATTTAAAGCATTAGAGCGTCTCCATCAAGAAGTAGAGAGCGACGAAGTTGCGAACCGTATGCTAACAAACTTCCGTGAAATTCAACTCACTCTTCAAGAAAAGCAAATGCAAGGTGAGCAACCAACAGAAGAAGAAATTATGCAAGCGCAAAAGCAATTTGAAATGGTTCAACAACATGAGAAAATCTCTGAGTTGATGGAACAAGAGCAACAAATGAGCAATGTGATTGGACAAGTAAACCAAACGATCACAGAACCTCTAGAAAAACTATACGGCACTCCAGAAAGTGAATAATACAAAATGAACCGAGCTTGGTGTTTAGCACCAACTCGGTTTTTTTTGCCTTCATGCTGCTAAGAGAACTACACAACGCACATTAGTAATTCTTTGGTGCGATTTTCAACAATACACTTCATAATGGTAAAGTTTCGCTGCGCCTGTCTGGTCTGACCGCGAGTGGAATGGCTATGTGGGGATTATATCGAATTAGGCGCAATCGTCGGTGCTAAATCCCATCGTAAACGTGTTCACGTGGGCATTTCACTTTTTTAAGTGGGGATTTGAGCAAGGAAAGGCATACATATTCATAGAAATTCTCACATAGGCGTTTTTATGCGGGGATTTCCACGTAGAACAATTGGCACAGAATTATCTGTATATCCATTTCCCTTTGCTCGTGAATGACCTTACGACTTGCGAAATGATACTCGTTCATTCTTACGCAAGCGTCACCTATTTTCGTTCTAATCAACGGTATTGAATGGTTGGTGTTGTTGAACTTTACATTCTCACTTAATAAACATTGTACAAACCGTTACGTTGCTTCCGCATCGAGCCCAATCTTCCGGAACTACCGACATCCAAGCACCCGAGGAAGTGTGAGGTGGTGTATGCTCACATGAACCTCTTAATATAACATTTGGAAATGATTAGGATAATGGTGATCTAGGTCACGCCTGAAACGATCTAGACCACTTTGCAACACCGCCATTTACCTGATCGTGGGCGGGAGGTCTATGAATGCTCGGTTATACAACCGAATTTCAACCCGTAGCATTCATATAAACCTGAATAGCTATCAACCATCGGCACCTCGGGTGCCGAAGAAAAACCGAACGATCCTCGGCATGATTCGTGCTGATGGTTTGTTACTCTTTGTGACCGAAATAGTGGATGAATTTCTTACGATGAGCGCATAGGGAGTAGGCTTGATGCACTTAAAACCTTAGGAACCACTAAACTTCTTTAGACCAACATATAGATGGGCTCCATCCGAACACATAGGCGGTCAATGACAATGATAAGTTCTCATTTTCCATATATGTAGCGACATAGTTCCAAAAAATATCAATGACTACTTCTAGTGTGAACCGATTGATCTTTGCTTATGATCTAGCGGGCACGAGCGGCTTCCTCAAAATGTTCAGGGCATTCATTGATCCAACCTATATAGAATTCAGTCTAAGTTGTAATCGTTCTGTCGGCTTTCCTGTAGTATAGCTGGGTAGCTCACGTGAATATTTGTGGACGGGTTGCAACTCGGACGTGTTCTAATTTCCTTTCGTCACACATATTGTGTAGCAATGGATACGGTACGAAGAGGAGGAAAATCGAATGAATTATCGGATGCTCGTATTATCAGTGGATGGGTCAATTTTAAAGGACAATGGCCGAATTTCCAGATCGACGAAGGAAGCCATTGAGTTTGTGCAAGACAAAGGGGTATACGTTACGTTGTGTACAAATCGTACACATCAACAAGCTGAGCGGTTAGCTAAATTACTCAAAATCAATCATGAGTATATCTCTTATGGTGGAGCAATGATTGCGGGAAGAGCAGATAAACCGTTGCATGTAGAGAGAATGCCTGTTGAGATGGCAAGGGATCTAGCAGAAGAACTTGAACGATTCTCATGTCAATTTGTTGTCGAGCACGAAAACTTTGAGCTGACGAATCGTCAGCAACAACCACAGAATTTCTTAGGGAAAATGACGGTTAGTTTAAGTGAATCAATCTTCTCGCAAACTGTCGTTGATCATATGAGCGACCACCTTGATTTGCATCGCATTGAGCCGTTGCGAATGAAGGTACAGTTCGAATCAGATGATCAAATGGAGATTGCATCTAACCATCTGCTAGAAAAAGTTCCTGGCATTCAAATGTTGGAAATGGGTAAAGATCACAGCGTCCATATTATGAAGAAAGAAACGAACAAACGAGAAGCGGTATTATTCTTAGCGCATGAACTGGGAGTAAGACCAGAAGAAATTGTTGCAACAGGTGTTAAACATGGAGATGAAGGGTTATTGTCTTCTGTTGGCATTGGTGTAGCGATGGGGCAGGCACCAATGAGCGTTCAGCAAGCAGGGAACTGGACGACACGATCAGCCGAGCAAAATGGGCTTGCGTATATGATTAAGGAAGTGTTCAGAAAGCAGATGAAGGTGAGTTTATATTAAAATCGTCCGGTTGGTGAATGCACCAACCGGATTTTTCTTTATCGATAGAATAAAAGTAACTTGCCTGCTCGAACGAGGCGATGTGTCGTTTCTAAATAATTGTGCTCTGCGAGCATGCTCTTGCCATGAGAGATGGCTTCTTCGTCGCTTTCGAAAACGAATGATTCATTTAACAATAATTCACCGGATTTGTTGAAGACTGTGAGTGCATAGTTCATAAGAATACCACCTTCGTTATTTTGTCAAAATTATACCATATGTCAGAAAAGCGTGCAGAAACTTGTTCTTCATAGAAGGAATTGCTATAGTACAGAAACGAACATAAAAAGAAGGTGAGCTTGTGTCTCTTCAGATCCAACAAGTGACGAAACGATTCGGATCAAAAACCGCTTTACATAATATATCTTTCACGATCGAGCGTGGAGAAATGTTCGGCCTACTTGGCAGTAATGGTGCAGGAAAAACGACGACATTTCGATTAATCATTGGGTTACTTAAGGCAAGTGTTGGTGATGTGCTTTGGGACGGTCGGCCGGTGTCTCGAATGTCTCCTAGAACGATTGGTTACCTTCCAGAGGAGCGGGGGTTATACCCGAAATTAAAGGTAATGGAACAGCTCATCTATTTAGGTAGGCTCCGTGGCATGTCAAAGCAAGAAGTTCAAGTAGAAGCATCGAAATGGTTATCACGCTTTCAAGCTGAACAGTACAAAAATATAAAAATTGAACAATTATCAAAAGGCAATCAGCAAAAAGTACAATTTGTTGCGGCAGTCATGCATCAACCGGAATTGTTAATCTTAGATGAACCTTTCAGTGGACTAGATCCTATTAACATGAATACATTAAAAGCAGCAGTTCTTGACTTGCAAAAAGACGGGACCACTATTGTTTTTTCTAGTCATCAAATGAATCAAGTGGAGTCGCTTTGTGAGAACCTTTCCATCTTAAAGGATGGTGAGCAAGTCGTAAACGGGCGGTTAGGTGAAGTGAAGGCCAATTACAAAATCCGTAAACTTCGTGTTCGGTGTGATTTTGATATTCGTGCATTAGATGAGTTCTCAGGGGTCATCGGAGTTTCGGGCAGCACTGAGGAAAAAGTGATTGAAATTACATCGAGAGATATGGTGCCGGTCATCTTTGATTGGTTACAAGGGCGTGGAGTCGTTACGTTATTTGAATTAGAGGAACCTACTTTGCACGACATTTTTGTTGATAAAGCAGGTGGCCGATGATGCGAAACTTATGGCTTGTGTTGTCTCATACCTATTGGACAAAGGTAAAATCCAAAACTTTTTTCATTACGACGTTTTTAATGGCCATTTTTATGATTACGATCTTGAACATGAATACATTGATGAGTTATTTTGATGATGCCCCTGAGGAGCGGTCTTTTGCGGTTGGCGTTGTTGATGAGACAGAATCACTTGCGCAATCAATGCGGGACGTATTGGATCACCAAGAAACGAACATACAAATCTTCGATGTGGAACCTGGGGGAGCATCTCCGTCATTAGATGACATTGAAGATGCAGGGTATGATGCTTTTCTAGAGCTCCAGTGGGACGAGCCGTCCGAACAATTGACGGCTTCTTATTATGCAGCGTCGATTAACAGCACTTATTTGCCAGCACAGTTAGAATCAACACTTCAAAGCGTCATTGAAGAAAGACGTATGGAAGCGCTTGACATTTCAAGAGAAGAGTTGGATGCAATCTATGCAGATATAGAATTAACACAGACAGCGCTTGATGACTCATCTAGATCAGAAGCGGAACTGGACCAAGCAAGGTTCTTTGTTTACATTTTGCTATTTGTGATCTACTTTACCGTATTATTTTTAGGGAATATGATTGCATCAGAAGTAGCTGCGGAGAAATCATCACGCGTGATGGAAATTCTCATTTCTAGTGTTACGCCAATTCAACAGATGTTCGGTAAAATTCTAGGAGTAGGATTAGTCGGGCTGAGTCAATACGCGATTTTGTTTATGGCAATGCTTTTGACGGCTAGCGCAGACCTGCTGTTTACTGGAGCACCGAGTGATTTGCCTTCTGAGCCTTTGAATGTACCTGAACTTACGAGTGAGACGTTGTTTTCTTTTGATCTCTTTTTGCTCGCTCTGTTGTTTTTTG
>NZ_BAWZ01000050.1:0-26394 GCF_000698105.1 Geomicrobium sp. JCM 19037
CACACGGTCGTTCATTTCCTGCTGTAAATTGAGCAGAGCCACGTCACGGTAAAGAGCGTCTACGGTCGTTTTCTTGCCGATACGCTCACCTTTGTATATGAGGTTGCCGTCGGTGTCCTCGTTGAGTTGATCGAGGTATATCTTATTGTTGTGGGTGTGATGGATGGCGGCGTTGGCGACGTGCTCATCAAGTGACTCCCCGTCCGCCATACGCCTCCACTCACGCCACTCTTGACGGTCACTAGCCCAATTGCGGTACATAAATACTGCGTCGCTGTCCGTGCTCAAAAACGTCTGATAGGCGTAGGCGTTGTCCTGTTGATAGTTAGTCGTGACTAATCCGTGCTGTGTCGGCCAGCCTGATTCCGGGTTCCACGTCCTAAATGTTGTAATCCCATAAGGATAAACGGATGGTGGCTCTGAAGCTGATGCAAAGTCCAGTTCGAGCATGTTTACCGCTTCGCTTGTTGGTGTTGGTATCTTTTCGATTTCATCCTGAGTGTATTGCTCAAGGTATACTCTTTGCTCATCCAATTCGTTTTTAGAAACAAGAATAAGCGACTCATCAATGACTGCTGTAACATTCTGAGCGTTGCCAACCGTCGTCTGTACATCAATTGCTTTTTCGATGACATCAGGACCACCAGCAGATGGTATATACTCTGCTAATTCCCTTGCGTTGGCATAGCAATAAAGAATCTCGCCATTGTCCGGGTCCTCAGCAAATACCCCTATCTCTCTAAAATAAAATCCCTGCTCCAACTCTTGGTTTGAAAGAACTCCACCAATGATCGCACGCCCACCGGATCGGCGTTGAATCTTAGTAATGTCCAGATATTTAATCCGGTTGATCAGACGGTTTAAATCGAGGATAGATCCACTACCTAAATTGCCGTCCCCAATACCAATACGAGTGTATTTTAACTCAGTCCCAGTCTGCGCCTTCGCCTGAAGCGTGCGCCCGCGGTTGGTCAATACAAGACCGCCAAAAGCCATGTTATCACTCCTTACCTAATCAAAATTTTATCGCCTTGGTGGACAAATCCCGCCCAGTAAAGGCTCATGCGCTCCATCTGCTCCAGGATTACAGTCTCCAGATGAGAGCGCATATTCTTAACCGCATTAACAGCCCGAATGAATTCCAGCGCTCTTTCTTGGTTTGCTGATGGGTTATTGGTGATGACCCGAAACATGTAGGGCTCACCGCCATACTCCCACCATTCTTCGACCCGCCCATCATTAAAGAGCGTCGTGATTAATCGTTCCACCGCTGCGGGTGTACCCCTTGTTTGATGCAAAAACACCGCATCACTGATAAGCTCCCGCTTGGTTTCTAAACCCATCGATCTTTCGTAGGCATCCACCGAAAACGTGAAGGCTAAGTGGTCCAGTACGTCATGATCTTGCTCATTTATGTTGGGTATCATTGCAAGTTTTTTCGAGTTTTCTACAAGCTCAAAAAAGCCAAGATCCAACGAGGAAGCAGCTGCAATCATATCGGCATCTTGTCTTAAATTGACCGGCAACAAGTTAATTACTGAGGTGTTATTCAAGCTTCTACTCACGCTCAAGACCCCCGTATTCCGTTTCAATGTTTACAGCAACCGCAATTTCCTGTTCACCGATTTCTTTAAATTCTGGTGAAATAATCTCAATGCGTTTAGCGCCCGCCTGTCGGCACATGAGGTGCAATTCTGACGGGTTTATGTCTCTACCAATCTTAGACCTTTGCCAAACTGAAAAACGTTGTATAGCCGTCTCAATCCGCTCTCTGATGGCATCCTCGTTTGTTATGTTTTCCATGTTGATAAAATACTTAACGGACAACTCATACTCTACTTGCTCAGGTGCGGATACAGATACAAGATCAGTGAGTGGTCGCCGTTCACGTCCGTTTAAATGTTCCAGCACCTCATTTAAAAATGCTGATGAAGGAATATCGCCGTCTTGGAGTAAAACGCGAATATCGACCTCACCAGGTCGGGAGTCGAAGCATGCACGTCTAAAATACTTGCGCTAAACGACTTTGTGAGATGGATATACGCGTTTTCAGGACCTGCCACACTAAACCCGCCCGGAGCTGTGATTAAACGTTCCCTAAAATCTGCGTCACTCTCTCTGTCAATTCCGCCCTGGCTCGTTTCCGTATTTATGACCTCATCAATATGCGGCAAGGGATCGACTATCGTATCAATCTGACCCGGAGTAAAACCGTTTCCGGCTGTACCGGGCTGTGTACAGATCATAGTAAGGATAATCGACCCTTGCCCTGCTGGTACCTCTATAGGTTCTGTCAGCTCGAAGAAAATGTCTCCACCAGGAGTTACCCTTGTGCCCTCCGGGATTGTTATTGAGACCGGCTGAACATCACTTAAAACAAACCGTACAGATACAACAGCATAGTCTGCTGAGTGCCTTGATGTTTGAAGTAATGCACCAACATGATCAAGGTTTTCGTCCCTTGCGTATGCCAGTAGGTTCTTCTTGGCAGTATCATTGATTAAATGCCGAAGCTGTAGTTCTCTCAATGCTTCTGAATATATAAAAATACGCATGGGATCACCAGGATACAGACGCTTTCGTACTCCTGTTTCTTGGAAATGCACCTGTTCATAGTTTGCAATTTTCTCATTCAAAATCTCATTGATATCTGTTGAAGCAAACTGAATTTCAGGCAAATCATTCAAACTCATCGGCATTAGTGATCACCACCTTTGGTATAAGCAATCCAGTATGGGCATTCCCTGTGAAGGTAACTTCTTTTATTCGCAACTGAGGATAAAACCGCCTGATCTTATCTTCGTATTCAACGATTAAACGACCCCTAGCAATTGGCAGAGGTGCATCGACGACATCCATATTAATTCCATAGTCGCGATCCAGTGGCACGCTGCCAAGAGGAGTTGTAAAAAGCATCTTTAAATTTTGAGATAAAATTTCCTCATTGGTCTCATCATTAAGTAAGACATCGACATTTTGCACATCCACCTCTACCACCACGGACGATCCACCTCCACAAACTCCTCTAGTGTTATATCAACCGAACCAGATAACACTTGGCCACCATTCAAAACATGCAACCAGTCAGTGTTTACATCTTGAACAATCCACTTATCTACTCCTAGACGGCGCTCACCAACGACAAACGTTTCAGCCCGTCCTGATCTTGCTTTTCTAAGCCATAAATCCAGTTCTTCTCTGGGTTTTGTTCCATACATCCCTGTTAAAAAAACTCTAAATGACAGAGTATCAAGACCAGGACCTATATACTCTGTGTATGGTTTTTTGCCAATTACATCATGGGAAGCCCAGCGACTGCTGGTGCTACGTTGCATGTCCATGAATGTATATATACGATTATCTCTAACTTCGAAAGTAATATCTCCAAAGACTGCAAATTCTGCCACTACAGCACCCCCACAATAAAACCATCAGACAGCGATACACCGCTAAATATGCATAAAACAGTGTCTCCTACAGCTGGTGATGTTACATCTCTACACACCTGTAATGGACCGCATATCATGTTGTCTCGATCCGGAAACCTAACATGCACCCCGCCAGTACGGCTATTTACAACGCCAACCCGGACTAGCTGCCGAACCAACTGCAGAGCATGTTTACCATCATCTTTCATCAGCTCAGCACCTTCCTAATATCGATATTTGTTGTGTATCCAGATCCGAGAGAATGATCGGCTTTTGTGACAATGTATTTACCGTTAAAGCGAGCAAATCCCCGAACCTCAATACAAACACCTGACACAATCTCCGTGTTGCCCATAAGATTAAATGTTCCTGTCGTCTCCATTTTGTTGAGTTGGTGGTACCTTACTTGAGCCAGTCGCCTAGCATCATGATCCGTCCGTACTTTACTGGTATATTTCTTGATTTTGGGATCTTCTCCAAGTTCTCCAGGCGCATATAAAAACTTAATATTTCGCTTTGCGACAGAATCATAATACGAGACCTCTACTCCTTGGTATGCAGTGCCGGCAAGCTGAGTTTTAAAGTCGTAACTGATGATCTGACCGCCGTCCTCATGCAGTGTCATAATTGATGGTTTGCGCTCGAACTCTCTCTCATCAAAGATCACTATCTTACGGTCAGTAATCTTCAACCCTAGCCCTGCATCCTCTGTTAGCTTAGACAAAAAAGAGGAATCAGACTCATCCGTCTGTTCCTCGCTCTCATACCTAGGGTTATTACTACCGATCCACTGCAGCTGTAATCCTGCTCTCTTGGCAATGTCTTGCGCTATGGATTTAAGATTGATATTTTTCCAAGCCTTGCTATTCTGCGATTCTGTAAAATTGGCATTAAGAGGGGCAGAAACAGCATTGATGGTCATTGTCCTAGGACGACCACTTACTTCTGGCTCATCGATAAAGAAACGGCCGCACGGAAGCTTCTGCCGGTCGTCTTCATAACGCCAATTCTCAGTCCGGATAACTGGTTCAACAACATCCCCTTTATCGGGAAACCAATCACCCATCCATTTCTGTTTTTCATCTTTTAACGAGATAGCTATGCTATCCGACTGCCTGAAAGGTTATCAGAATATGAAAAATCAAGCAGATCGTCTTTAACATCTTTACTAATATCAATCCCAGAGTAAGCTACATCGACTGATGATCTGCGAGCCTTAACATTAGTCACTTGCGTCACCTAGCTTCCACGGAGGGAGCGATGTTGAAAGATCAACATCAGGCAGATCTGGGATTTTTAAATAAACGCCGGCGGTAAAAATTAGCGTTTCCACATGTTCAATATTTTGTTCAATTATTACACCCGCCAACTTGTCATCACCGAGTGTTTTGTGTGCGATTAAATCAAATGTGTCGCCCGAAATAGTCCTGTACATCGCTTCCTCCTTATTAAAACCCTAGGCGTTTTTATTTGCAAAATACCGATCCAGCATGCGCTCAAACTCTTTAAATGACATCCGGAGAGCGCCTTGAATTTCATTTTCTCCTGAACCACCAGGCATAGATATCTTTGGAGCAAAAATGATCTTTAACCCATCTTTAACGGATGAACCATGAGGACTATAGGAGCCGTTGGCAATACGCTTGCTGTCAGAATTAGAGTGTACCTGATTGCCGCGTCCGAGCCACATAAGCTCTGGACCTTGCTCTCCAACAATTGCATAGTGACCGTTGCCAACCACACTACTGCCTGTAGCGTATCCTGGCGGTTTCACACGCTGTCCATTAACACGTTGCTCGTAATGGACGTGCGGACCTGTAGAAACGCCTGTGGACCCGACGAGAGCGACTGTCTGACCCTTACTTACAGATTGACCAGGGCGTACGAGGTTCCTCATGTTGTGGGCATAGTAGTGTTCAACGGCTCCACTCAAAACACGAACCAAGTTACCAAATCCACCGGACCAACCGCTAAAGGAGACACGACCAGCTGATTGTGACGGGATAGGAGTACCCATAGGAGCCGCAAAGTCTACGCCACCATGAAAACGTCTAGTACCATAAACCGGATGGACACGCCAACCGTAACCAGATGTTCTTCTAAATCCAGGGAACCCACTGCCACCTTGTCCGCTCGATGATTCCATAAAGGATGAGATCTTGTCTCGCATAAATGAAATCACGTTGTCCTTAACAGTTGTAAAGGCACCAACGTCATTCCGGATGCAAAGTTTGAGACACTTGGTAGCACAATGCCGGCAGTATCTATGATCTTATTTACAACCGCAGTCGCACCGCCGGAGACGAGGGAAAATACATCACCCATTCTATCTCCAACCCAACCTGCAGCGTTTTTCAAGCCACTGCCGATACGACCGAAGAAGCTCTGGTTTTCTGTTCCTTGAGCATACGCTGGATAGCTGTTATTTAAGAGAGATGCAGTCTTACGGTGATCCATAACTTGCGTACCTTTTGGCAGGTTAACAAGTGTGTCTTTTGCTGGACTCAAGAACATGCGTCCGTTTGGTGTAGCAATTAGCTCAGAGCCACCACCATCACCTACAACTGCTGGACCTCCACCGTGACCACCTCTCGGTGTACCTTTGGCATAAAAGTCAGGTTTCCACTCTGGAATAGTTAGACTCACGCCTATTTTGCCAAGCACCCAGTTTACGCCGCCGGTCACTCCATTGATTACGTTTGCGATTCCTCGACCCATACTGCGGCCAAGGCTTTTGATGCCGGACAAGGCACGACCAGCCATCGCGCGAATTCCACGACCAATTTTACCAGGAAGCTCACGTGCGCCCTGGACAATATTATCAAAACGCGTTCTGACTGCATCCCACATACGAGTTGCCATGTTTGTAATTGCAGTTCGAGCTTTACCTGCTTGAGTACGGATCCCTGTGACAAAACGGAGCATTGTGCGGATAACCCATTCAACACCCCGGAAGAAAATGTCCTGAGCCCACTTCCACAGATTACGAAACAATCTAGGCAAAAGCATAACCAGTGATCTAATTATGCTGACAACTCGACCAACTAGAGTGATGGATATGAGGTTCCATACAAACTGGACTGCTCCGAAGAAGATGTCTTTTACGCCTTCCCACATTTTCGAAAAATCGCCTGTGAAAAGACCTGTAAAGACTCGGATTATACCCATAATCACTCTGACAGCACCCTGGATAATGCCTTGGATTGCAGTCCATACAAACTCGACCACAAATTTAAGGACAGGCATTACAAAATTAGCTATATTAAGTAATACTTGACCGAAGTTCTGGATCGCATGAATAATCTGCTGGCCATCGGATGCCCAGAAATCTTTAATCTGTTGAAATATGCCAAGGAAAAAATCAAAAACTCCTAAGTCGCTGAACCAACCCTTAACTCGTTCAAAGAAGTTTTGAAGACCCTCGCGGAACCACTCGAAATTTTGATATGCATGGTATACAGCGCCGACAACAGCACCCAACAACAACACGATCCACATCAACGGGTTCTTTAGCATAGCCACACCCAATGCTTTATTAGCAGCTGTGAACAAAACAGTGGCCAAACGAGCTGAATTGACAACTATCGCGTAAGATCCTAATGCCCCAAGTAAACTATACATAATAGGCACTAATTTGTCTGATTCTTGAGCCATACGCAACATTGGTGTAACGGTGGTATTCATGAAGCTACCTAAATCCCGCATTGCATTACCGAGGTTTTCAATGAGTCCCGACGAACCAAAAGGAGATACCGAATTAAACAACCTTTGAAATAAAGGTGCAATACCGCTACTCACTAACAAAGAGAAAGATGCAACTAGGAAATTAAATGGGCTTCTTAGGGGTTTCACTGCCTCACCTAATGATTCCATAAGCCAGGGAGCTTGCCAAAAGCATCAGCGAATCCCAGGAGAGCATCTTGAATTGACTCTTTGAACGGCGCAATTAAGTCAGCATTGTGTACGAGATACCCGACTTAAACTGGTCCATCGTACCTGTCCAAGTATCACGGGTTTTTTCCATAATTCCAGCCATTGCGGCCGTCTGCCCGGCTACCCCGCTTGTCCCATCTTGCATACCCTTAACAAGGGTGGCGATGGCTTTATCAGCTGTAATTGCACCACTTGAGATTTGATCTCGCATGGTATCAGCTGCAACTCCAGCCTCATTGGCCAAAATTGTTAGTGCCGGCACACCGTTAGATTGTAGTCGGTTGATCTCGGACAAAGAAAGACGGCCGGCAACCTGTATGGCGCCAAATGCTTCTCCGATTTGACTTAACCCTTGCGTACCTTTACCACTTGCGGCAGCTGCATCACCGATTGCTGCATGGTTGGTATGACGTTTGCTTCGTCCATACCAAAAGCGACTAGGTTTCTGGATGTCTCAGCTAAATCTGGGAAAGCGAACGGGGTCGTCCGAGCAAAAGCCAGCACATCATCCAAAAACCCTTGTGCCCTTTGTGCATCGCCCATCATTACTTCGAGCGACACACCTGCATTTTCAATGGCCGAAAGACGTCCCATACCTGATGAAGCCAGTGCCCCGGCTGATAATAACCCCATAGCGCCAGCAAAACCCTGTACGGCTCCAATGGCATTATTAAAAGGCGCGACGATTAAACGTCCAACGCCCCTGGATATGCCGCCACCCATCTCATTAAATGATGATGTGACTCGAGTGAATGAACTTGCATGCCTTGTTGAAAACGCTGGCCGCCACGAATTAACGACTGAAACCCTTGTTGCATGTTGCTACGCATAAATGTAAATGATCTACCAGCAACGTTAACTGCTCGGCCGAACATGGTCTGATTACGCTGCATTTCTCTCATAGCCCGCTGGTGCTCAGCGCGAGTCCTCGTGACCGTCCTTCCCATGTTTTGATACTGACGGCTGGTAGCGTCTGCGTTACGCCCCATGCGGGTTGTGGACTGCTGAATGGTACCAAACTGCCTTTGGGCATCACGAAAGGCGCTCCTGAAATTACGATTCAGACGAGCGCCCACTTTGAATGCTAATTCGTATTCTTTTCTTCGACTAATCCCGTTCACCTCCCCTGCTGATTATTATTGGATTCTTTGTTTGCTCTTTTGGTATATTCATTTTTGGCTTTCATCCATAAGTTCAATCTTTTTAATGGTTTTTCCATCCAAAAAGGAGCAGGTGTTTTGGTGACTCTTGAGAGTTCAATCATGTTTATAAGCGTCTCATCAAACGCTGTGATAAAACTATGACTTGTTTTTCCAAACCCTAGAAGCTCAAAAAATCACGAGCCTCGGCAGTTAGTCGCATGTAATCCCGTGCTGCTGTATAACGCATAAAATCACTATTTACTCCTGCAGCTTTTGCAACAACTGCCCCGAGATACGTTTTATCAGTCTCAGCTACCATCACCATGTGACCGCCAGCCTGTACCTCTGCGATCGCATCTTCCAAGTCAGCGCCAGTCAACTTTTCAAAGTCCACGGTCAAAGTTTTATACTCTTTCCCTTCAAATTGAACTGGTCTAGACAGTTCCCGAACGTTCTTTTTATCCTCCATCTTCACAACATTCTCCTCTTGCTTTGTTTTTTTACTTTTCGTTTCCGTCATTTATAATCACCCTTCACTTTTTATAGTGCGTCTCTAATCTCCGCAAGATAGTCTACTCCATTAATCATGTAAATCATGTTGATTTTGTCAATTTCAGCAAGCACTTCGCCCTCTTCTTCGATCTTGATGTAGAGAGTCTCTAGGGTATTGGAGCCGTCCATTGTGCCCCCAGAAGATAAACTTCCAAGTTCAATAGTTGTAGGCAAATACCGAATAGTAATCTTGAGTTTTCGATGTTTTATTCTACCTTGAGCTTCATCGTAGCTCCCTTTTGCAGCTCTTAACACAAGAGTGTTATCGGCATTTGTTGCCAATGAAAAGTTTTGTTTTGTAACCGTACGAAATGAAACTTCAGTTTGCATTGCTGAAGTGAAACCAGGGGTGGGAGCTTCGAATTCTCCCGCAATTCCCGCTCCAGACATCGTCTCGGTCGGACTCTCTACACTAGGAAGAGTAACTTCTACAGTACCAAGTAACTCTTCATCATTGTTATAAGCCTTATAGCTGGCAATCTTTGTAGGCAAATTTCTCATTATTGTTCACCCCCGAATAGGTTATCCACGACAGAATTCGGATCAAATTCTATGGTGTTGTGAATGTGTTCAGCAGGCTGAAAAACCCGATCTTCTGAACAAATTTAATTTTCCCGCCAAGGATTTGATCATTAGGATTGTCTTCACGATTAAAATCTGTAGACGCTCCAGCGATCTGTCCTGCAGCTTGGAATCCGTTAGCACGAATATTCTCTGCATCAACGAATGACTCAATAAGTCTGAAATTTAGTGGGTTGTCAACCTTGTTGAAATAATTAAGAATGAAGGTGTTTCCCCACCAGTTGAACATTCTTCTCGAAGAGATGAATCGATCCTTGATGTCAATCTCCTCTAATTCTGAATCAAAGGCCGCTGTGATATTGCCCCAAATTCTCCAACCTTGGAAGTTGACGGCAGTAACTATTCCTTTTTCATTTAGACGGTTGCCACGAACTTGATCAATGAATATTTCTCTACCATCATCGTTAACAGCAGACTCAATTGGAATGCGCTGATTAGATGGAGATTTGTAAGGAACATCGTCATTGTCTGCATCAAGTTTTGCCATTCGTGCAGCCATCACGGCGCTAAAGAAGAAGGTTTTTCCTTGAATTTTAACCTTTGGCCAAACAACTGCACTGACACCCGAGGTGTATCCATTTTCTTCTTTGTTCGCCTTAGCTTCTTCTTCTGTATTGCCTTCAATATCAAGGATAACGTCAGCATTAAAAGCACCATTGATCTTCTTAGACTTGGCTTCTAAAACATGACCAACCTCTTGTTTGTGAGAGTAGTTAGGCGCAATTAATGTACCTGGAACAACGCTAAGTTTTGAGAAAACGAGCGAAACGGTTTCAATTCCTGTGTAACGATCGGTATCTGATTCATACCCTCCGATAATATCATCAATAGTGACTTTGGATGGATCGAGCTTGTCATATGATGCTCGTACTTCACCGTTCATCGATCCGTTTAAGGCACCTACAACGACATGACCTACATCGTTAAATGATAAAAAGTAATCCTCGCCTTTAGTAAACTCTTGTCGATCCTCACCATTTCCAGTTGATAGTGAAACAGAATCTAGCAAGATTCCTTCTTTATCAATGACACCCTCACCATCTCTAATTTCTACGGATCCGTTATCTGATGTTTTATGCTCGTTAGGATCTAACACGTTTACAAACACAACTGGACCTACACCAATGTGTTTAAGGCTTGCATCCATAACTTGGCACAGTGAAAACTTTTCATAGTCTCCAGAGTATCCTAGCACCCGTCTTGCTTGGTTGAAGTTTGTGATCAATACAGGTTCATTAACAACCGCTGACGGATTTTCAGCTAAATTGATTGGTGCAGTCCCGAAAGCAACCTGTACGACTGACTCAGATTGTTGAGCCATAGGAATTGAGAACGGTGCATGTTCTACCGTAATACCATGTTGATAAGCCATTATTTTTCACTCCCTTTTACGTCCAATTCTGAAGCCTTTTTAAATAATTGCTGTTCACGGCTGCCTTTTACGGACAACTTTTTCTGCAACTCTCCCAGCTTTGCTACAGGCACAAAAAGAGCATTTGCGGCAGAGTTTTTATCAAACACCTCTTTTACAAATTCCGGTGGTTCCCCGCGAAATAAGGAGTTCGCTTGAATCCTTTTTAAAGTTGGTCCGGCATAAATAAAGGACCCGGTGGTTTTATTCACTCGAGTCTTTTGCTCTTGCACCGGTGCCGGCGATTTAATCTCAGGAGCTTTAATCTCAGGAGCTTTCACTTCTTGTTCTTTCAATGGTTCTTTCGCTTTTTTACTCATATCATTGCCTCCACTTCGTCGTCGCGAATGTATTCTGGAATTTGCCAATCTGTCTCAAGTCCGAGAAAAAAGAATGGTTGGACTTCCTCATCATAATAAGCCCATTCAATTTCTGGACTACAAGTATAAAGATCATCTACTATCGGAGATTTGACCAAGCTCTCTTCAATGCGTTTTGCGATTGTCATTGCGTCCCGGTATCCTTGATGATTATCCTCTGCGTCGTATACGCCAACAATAAAATTGACTCTTGCAGTTTTAAAATCATGTGGATCTCTCCCGCCGCCGTAGTGGAGACGGACAGTGATAGATGGAAACTGTTGATTAGCCTCAAATTGCTCAGGACTAAGTTCCGATGACCTCTTTTGCTTTTCCGGACGCGGCAAATGCTGGGGAAACACCTTAATTTCAGCTGTGCGCTCATTATCTTGCGTGCTATTTAACTGCAAACCAACCATTTCTCTTCGAAAACGCTCAATGAGATGGTCCTGCAAATCAGTTGGGATCACATCACCGCCCCCTCTCCAATATGCGATTAATCTGATGTTCTTGTCGCTTCTCATAGGTTTCTTGTGCCTTCTTCTCGACCACCGGTTGAATCTTTTCATTGTCGATCATCTGAGGTACAGACGGTCCAAACAAACGACGAATAGGGAGCCGCTTACTGGTGTCCCGAGTAAAAACCTTTGGACCATTTATATCAGCCACAAAACCTTTAATTGCAGAGATACCATCCTTTTTGACAGCTACCTTCGTCGGCGCTTTTCTGGTTGGCTTAGGTTGGCGAGGAAGAACTTTGAATTTATCCAATCCAAGCACTGGCCCTTTTGAAATAACCTCTGCAGACATATTGCTTTTATTGGCTCTGGATCGGTTTAATGTGCTTTGAATATCGCCAGCTTGATGATATACACCTTGCGAAGCTCTTTTTTGATTTCGCTGTTAATCGTTGTGGCGGCTCTGTTAGCTGCATCTGCCATGACTGCAGGGGCTCTTTTTTGGAGATTCCCAAGCCGTCTCTCCACATCATCGAACGTCTTGCGATCCGCTTCTACTGTCCACCTTACCATTATCGAGGCACCTCCAGCGTAACCGTGTACATCCCCTCATTAAGCTGTACATCACTGACCTCGTACATGCTGCCATCAAATGTCATGGATTGACCGATTTTTATGTGGTAAGGATAGTCATCCTCAGAGACATAAAAAATAAGACCTTTCGTCGAAAGACCTTCTGTGTCATTGCCTTGATTTCGCTCACTATAAGTGTCTTCGTCAATGACAACGGTCGTAATTTCTCCATCGATTTTTACTGATACGCCAAACTCGTCTGTATCTATAAAAGTACCAAAGTCGGGTTTGAAGTAATCACGAAGTTTAGGCGTCTGCATACTGCAACACTTCCTCAGCCTTGCCCTCATCTACAATCTTCTGGACTAAATCCTTTTTCGAGATGTACTTGTCGTAGCCAACACCGGACACAGAAGCGGCGTCTTTTAGTTCATCTGCATTAAACGATGACGAGAGCGTTTCAATCTGTTCTTCATCGGTAGGATCGTCCTCTTCCCCATCACCATCATCAGGCAGTTCGGTTTCTTCATTCTCATCGGTCTCATCCGGTGGCTCTGGTTCTGGTTCAGGGTCGGTTTCTGGCGGCGAAGGTGCCTCAATTATTTGTCCAACGTCAAGTCTTTCCAGCCGATCTGCCTGTTCCTCAGTTATTTCTTTAATCGTATCCCCTGGACGGTAGTAAACATGGTCATGTAAAACGACACCTGTAACTTTGATCATGGATTCTCACCTCACAAAACCTTAGC
Organism: Geomicrobium sp. JCM 19037; assembly: GCF_000698105.1. Classification (NCBI taxonomy): domain Bacteria; kingdom Bacillati; phylum Bacillota; class Bacilli; order Caryophanales; genus Geomicrobium; species Geomicrobium sp. JCM 19037. The sequence continues at coordinate 13,185 of NZ_BAWZ01000050.1, forward strand.
TACTAACCAGCTATCCACTTCATGCGGAACAGGTAGTGGTTTTGAATGAATCTGCATAAATCGAACGTCAGGATCTTTATTAATCCAAGTATCGGGAATGCGTGCCCCTTCGTAAGTCGTAAATCTTCCTGTTTCAGGATTTGCTAGTGTTACTCCACCATAAAGGATGCTAGATTGTTGATTTGTGGAAGCGAGAATAGCTGTCTTTTCTGGAATCATTGGCTTTTCTCCATCGCCATCAGATTCATCGTCAACATACCATTCATTGTATGAATAGATACCTACACCCACAGCTGATAAATCCCCATGATAAGTGACTCCATTCGGGAGCTCTTGCACGTTTAGTTGTCCAAGCTGAACCCGTCGGTTATCCAGAAGTTTCAGTAGTTTTTCGTTACGCAACAATGCTTCCGCAACATCCTCAGATACTAAAAGCATATTTGGAGTAATGCCGGACTTTTGAATAATGGACAAGCGCCATTGCCGAATATCACGTAAAACATCTGAGTTTCATGATTCCATAGGCTAGTACCGCTCAATGTCTTTTTATTATCAAAATCAAAATCTAAGAATGAATCAATTCCCTCTCCGATAATATCTACACGTCCAGTAGTTAAGATCTGAGCAGCCATCCATTCTTCACGTCTGACGATGGAATCATTCATAGTCGCCATGTCACGAGCAATGATTTCTGCAGCTCGCTCGCTTGGTTTACGGTTTGAATAGATGTTTTCGCCAAATCCTTTGACCATCAAGTCTTCAACATCCAACACCATTTTTGGTTTTACGGATGCAGGTGCAAAAGTCTGCACTTTATAACCTTCACGGGACATTGCCTTTCCACCAAGCTTAGGATGCACAAATGGTGCCATCTTCCGACGACCTTTACGGTACTCAACATCTACTTTCTCGGTGAAAAATGTTCGAGCCGCGCCCCCGAAGAAAGTATCACGCAAGAAGGTGTGCGTTGGTGGTAAGTTTTCAATTGTTGTCAAAAGTAGTCTTGGGTCATAGTAGCTAATATTTGTCATTTTTGTATGTCCTCCCTTATCCTTGCACCGATTTTAAAAAGATGTCGATATCTCTAAGCGCTTCTTTGTATTGCTCTGCGGATCCGTTGCCGCCGAAAATAAGCGCGTCCGGATTAAATGTTCCATTCATGTACAAAACTCCTGGAGCGTCGTCGTCTGAGGCATCAACGTCCTCAGCAACAATGCCGTATGGTTTCGCATCCTCATTTGATGGATTAAGCTTTACCCCCTTGCCATCGTTAAGAGCGATCACTGTACCTCGCTGATATACCTCTCCAGATGCAAGCGTTACTGCTTCGGTGGTGCCATCATGACGACCACCGGAAATAAGATCCGTGTATTCAAAGCTTCCTAGATTATTTACAAGTGGATTACTCATTATTTTCTACCTCCCGAACGGATTGCGCTGCATTCTTCATTACATTCTGCATGTTTTCGAATTCTTGGGCTTCATTCCCAGGTGCCTCTGGTGCGTTAGATGAACCAACACCTTCAAGTTCCTTCGCTTCCTTTTCGCGGTTTTGAAGATAATCTGCACCCAACTTCTTCTGATTTTGAATGATCTGCATAGCAAGATCTTGGGCGCTGATACGCTCTTCAAACTTGGCTTTAATCACCAATTTCTCGCTGCCATTAACAGCTAGTTCTTCAATATTTTTAATGCGTTCATTCTCAGATTTTTCACCTGCAGCAAACACTTGATTATAGAGGTCTGGGTGCTTCGCTTTTAGCTCCTCAATTGTTTCCAACTTTTCATCATCTCCTTGATTTAATGGAATGATAGTTTCATTCTCGTTTAAGACTACTGTACTTGGTTCTACGAAGTTAGTGATTGGCAAGTCTTTTGATTTAAACTGCCTCATAGAATCAATAACTTCTTTTGGTAGCATCTGATCATTACTTGCGCTCGCTACAGCTTGTACGCTTTCTTCAAACATAATTTCATCAATCAATCCTTTGTCCTTTGCTTCCTCAGCCGTGAAGAAGCTTTCCTTTGCCATCATTGCCAACACTTCTTCTTGTGAAAGTGAACTTTTTTTCATGTAAGCACTAGCAATTGAACGATCTGTTGTTTTGAGCATCTTAGAAATATCGGTCATGTCTCGGTGATCACCTGAACCAATCGTTGAAGCGTTATGGATCATTAACTGACTAGTTGGTGACATCTTTGTATAACCAGCCATTGCAATTACAGATGCAGCACTAGCGGCCATACCTGAAATGACATTTGTTACTTTTCCTGAATGCGACATAAGAAGTGTGTAAATTTCAGAACCAGCATATACTTGACCGCCACCAGAATTAATCCAAGCCTCAACACTTTCACCAGGCTTCAACTCGTCGAGAGCGTTCTCGACTTTTGCTGGGCTTGTCGCTTCGATTCCAAATAAGTCGTAAATCCATTGATCTTCACTAGGAATAATTACGCCATTAATCTTGATCTTCTTCATCGTTTTCCTCCTCTCTATAAAGTGTGTTGTCGCGAGACGGACGAGGGATAATGTCGTCACGACGTCTCATCTCTTCTTCCTGGACACGTTGCTGGTGATTGCGTTTAAAGTCCCCACCAGTGAGTTCAACAGTCTCACGAGCACGAGTAGAAAATCCATTTTCGACACGTTTTTCAGCTGCATTTACCTCTTTCAGTGGATCAAGCTGACCTTGAGAAGGTCCGTTCCATTCAGCCTTTGAAAAAGACTTACGAGCGAGTGGATTATCAAAGAAGCCAGGGGCATAAATCCGACCTTTTGCAACCGCCTCAGCCAACCACTCTTCATAAATCGGCTGGCAAAAATCAGCTGCCATCCACGAACGGCGCATCCTGAACATTTTCCAAGCCTCTAACAATGCGCCCCGAGAAGCAGAGTATGATGATGTAAAGTGCTTTATCAAAAGTTCATATGGCAACTCTAATGACGCTCCAACTTGACGAGTGATAGACATAACAAAACCGTCAAACGCTGTGTTCGGACGGTTTGGGTTTGACTCTTGGATTTCTTCGCCTTCTTCAAGGGCAACAATTGATCCATTGCCCAGCTCTAAGGAGTTTGGATCTGCTTCATCTACCTCATCGCCTTCGAAGGCATTTCCCATCAGTGCATTGTCTTCTGTTGAAGTTGATTTAATAAATACGGTGTACATACCACTAACAACAGCAGCCATTAATTCTGCCTCTGTGTACCTTGATATTTGCTTTAATGACTCTATTACCGGTGCCAGGATTGGCACTCCACGACGCTGCTCCGGGCGCTCAGATTCCATCAGATGAATGATGTTAGGTCGTCCAGTGGCATAGCCATACTTTCGGACGCGCACCCACCTTTGATCTGCCATTGCATGCATAGATCCCGGATGTTCTTGCGCGATGTGATAAGCGAGCACTTCGCCATTGCGACCTACCTCAACGCCGTTCACAATCTTGGTGTCATGTAGCTGCTCGCCATTCGGTGATGAAACACGGTCAGCTTCGATGATTCTGATGCGCAAATCATAAGGCATGTTAGGGCGGCTCATAGTTGGCAGTAATGCAAACGAGTCTCCAGACATTAACCAGGATAAAAACGCCAGCTGTTGAAGCTCTTCAAAGTTATTCATGCGCTGAGCGTCACAGTGCGGTGTGTCAGCCCATAATGCAAATTCACGCTGAGTTTTGATCTTCCACTCTTCGGCTTCATCCACAGACATCCCCAGATACTCGTGATCAATTTGAGGATTAAGCTTGAGCCCTTGGCCAATGGTGTTTGTGCGTATGGTCTTCAGCGCACCGTTCGCCAGTGGAGCGCCCATATATAGATCACGGCTTCGCTCTCTGAGTTTCGGAATGTTGTACTCGACATCCTCGAGCACGGATCCTGAATGACTACGCCAGCCAATCATACTCTTCTTCTTTTCACTAGCACCGTGATCGCCATAATTGTTCATGATCTCTAATTGCTTACGAGCGACAGAGCGCTTCAACGCCCTTTGCGGCGATACTTTAGCAATCTGCTTGTCCATCCAATTCATGTTTCACTCCCTCCTTTAAAAATCACGAGGAACCATTCTATAAACTCTATTTCTTCGACCAGAAAGGCGGTTCACTTCCCTTCGCCAATATTGAATGGAATCCCTAATATCTTTCAGATCTGCTCTTTTAAGCATCCGACTTCCGATCCGATATTCTTGTCCAGTTGCAACCTTGCGTTCAGCTTCCAGCCAGACATTCAAGTGATCTTTTGCTCGATCTAGCGTCAGTCCTTGGCTCATCATCTCACCCCTTTAGACATACGACGGCGACCCCGTTTTCTCGTTTGTTTGAAGACGGCGCCGCTCTGATCGTTTTCTTTCATTTTTTCTAAGTCCGGATTTAATATCTCAAGTGCGGCCGTTGCATAGTTGCGTAAATCAAGAGGCTCATTGGGTACGCTACTCTTTTTCTGCCACTCTACTTTCGGCCGACCTTTATAATATTTAACGACACGCTTTTCAGCAGTAATGCCTTCAAAATAAGACGCGTCGTATCCGGTTTCTTCATTGACCGGGAAGTGACAATAACCCGGACTGCCTTCATGATCGACTTTAAGCCGATTTATCACCGTTTCTTTCCCGCTATCAACACCGAGTGTGAAAAGAGCAGCTTTATAAACGTTGTTGCGCGTCGGTTTGGCAATGAACGGGACTCCCATGCCACCTTTACCTTTGATTGCAAAGACGCGTCTATACTGTCTCGGCTTACAAAAGGCATAGACTTGAGAGGTAAAGTGCCCTCCGCTGTCAATGCATGTGCAAGATATTCCGAGTTTCATGCCATTTTCAAAACTGAATTCTTTGGTCAACAGCCCATCTAACTGATTCCACAGGGCTTCTTGATCTGCTCGCCATAAAACTGCTGATATGTGATGCCCCAGGACTCTTTGCCTGCTCCCCAACCCACGACTTCGACCTCTAAACGATCGTCTTGCACATCGACAGCTGCAGTGAGCAATAAGACACCTTTTGGCAGCTCAGCATGGTATCGTTCACGACGCTTCATAAGCATCTCTTCTTCAACATCCGGCGTATCGTCTTCCCATGACTCACCGAGTGACGTATTGACCCATGTTTTGAGCACGTCTTTCCCGCGCGCCTTTGCATCTTTAAAATCACTGATGATGTTTCCCCATGTTTCCCACGGGCTGGCTAAGGCGTTCAAATGAAAACCACGCTTGCCATTGTGATCAGCGCCGGCGATCCATTCACCCGGTCGATCTTTCCATTCGATTTCCGTATGATTTTCTTTACAGTACTTGCATTCCATGGTCACATCTTCAAACCTAATCTGAGCCCACCTCAAAGGCTGGAAATAGCCGCAAGAAGGGCAAGAAAGACACCACTGCTCTTGAGTGCTGTCCTGGTATTCCGATTCTATTCGACTTGCCTCTTTGACAGTTGGCGTTGAAACATAGATTTTCTTTTTATTCCAGAAGGTTTTCGTCCGTTTAGCTGCCAATGATAAAGGATCACCCTCATTACCTGCAGACACCGGAAACCGGTCAACTTCATCCGCTAGTAAGATGCGGATTGGGCGTGATGCCAAGCTCGATGGAGCGTTTGCTCCCACAAGTGAGATATGACCACCCGGAAACTTTTTATGGCTTTGAGTATTACTGCTGTCTTTGGCCTTAACCTCAGATATTTTGTCAGTTAGAACCGGTGTGTCTCTGATCATAGGTGCCAGCCGGTCTTTTGAGTAAGCTTGTGCCATTGCTTCTGTCGGCTGCACAAGTAACATTGGAGCAGGATCGTAAGCTACATAGTAACCGATGATGTTATTTATAATTTCGGTTTTACCAACCTGGCTACTGGTCATGACCGCTATTGTCTCAGTCTCGGGATCGTTAACGGCGTTCATGATTTCACGCTGATAAGGTGCGCGATCAGTATTCCATTTACCAGGCTCGGCCGATGACTCAGCCGAAAGAAATCGATAATTGTCAGCCCATTCGCTCACAGTCAATTCCGGCGGCGGTGCCATGATGGTTGCAATCTGCGTAAAAAGCTTTTGTGTTTTATTCATCAGCTGTCACCTGGCTAAAGGTTTTATGGTCATAATCAGATATCTCATGAAGAGCATGATGAAGATCATCGCGCAATATTGCTTCTACCTCTGCGATCGTTCCACGCCCCAAGATTTTGGGTGCGGTTTTCGTCGGAATGGACAAAAGGCGAGCACGGAAACCACCAAGCATTCTGTTCATAACCGTCTTAACATCTTCTGACGAATGAACTTTTTGCTCTTTTTGAGCCAACGCAATCTCCGACAGCTTACGATCGGCAATGGCTTTTTTTAGTTTTTCGTCTTCGATGTTTGATTTCCTAATTTGATCCTCGTTGGTAACCGCTTCGTTATTTCGTAAGAATGCAATGTATTTTTTAACGGAATCATGAAGATCGTAACGACCTGGACCAACTTTACTTATCGTTTCTTCCTCGGCTAACTGGCGTATCCTACGATCTGTTAAACTAAAAATGGATGCGAGCACCTTAGTGTTCACAACCACTCCATCAAGATCCTTTGTTGTCTTCGATGCCACACATTTCACCTCCGGCTTAGGGTAGGAAACACTAAAAATTTATTATCAAAAACTGGACGACTTCTGGCTCGCACGCACCCGCTAATTTTTCATGCTCTCAGAAGGACCCAAATTGTTTTTGGTTTTCACAAAATTTAATTGTCTTTCATTCAGAAACAATTCATCTTCTTTAATCCTTTTCGACGAAAGTTTGCAAATTCCTACTATGCTTATTAGTCTCAAATCAACGTGAAGGGGTCTGATCGTCCGCTCACGATGTTTTTATATATCACGTGACTAAATATTCATTATTGTTCTAAAAACACTCACATGAGCTTATTATTTCGTTCTTGCTTTGAGATATTATCTATGGCTCGTTTGATATCTAGCTTGGCTCTTTGCTTTACTGCCTTGAAGTACCACTCATGCTTCTTGATGAGGGAGTCCAGCTTCTCGATCCTCTGCTTGTATGCCTCTCTCTGTTTCCTCAGTCTCCTAGCCTCCGTGTAAGCTATTGCTGACAGTATTAGCCAGAGTGCTATTGTGATGAACGATGCTCCTATCTCAATTGTCATTTGATCTCTCCCCATCTCTTTTGGTTTTTGTTGCTGTTATGTTGGTAGGCTCTATTTATGTGTATCTGTTAAGAATGAGTATCAGGGTCTTGTCTCTCTTTATCGAAAGATTTAAAAGCACACCAAGCAAATGCAATTTGCGAGGTATTATTATTCTTTACATTCTTACTACATTATTGAATATATACATGGCAACCTACATGATCCCTTACAAGTCCCCTTACAAGCTCTGTGACAAGCTGTGTTATATAAATTGATGTATCAGTTGATATATAAGGATTTGAGCGAATACCTAGCCCTTACAAGTCCCCTTACAAGCTACTACCGCGGCTAAGCACGAGCCTCGTACAAGCTCCATTCCTGATGCAAACGTTCGTTCCCTATGTTTTTGAGCGTAAATTAAAGAAGCGCTGCCCCTGGTTTTCAGAGCATGCGCTTCGATGATTGCATTCTTGTTACGGCGAATGCGGCCGCCTCGATCCATCCCTTAGATGCTGAGGTCACAACATAGGAGGAGATATCCCATGGACAAGATATCCTGTGCAGGCTGGCGTGCTTTATTAAAATATGTGAGATAGCAAAAAAATGAGAGCCACTTGTGCAGCCCTCAAAGTGAAGGGGGTCAACACCGAACAGCGCATCTGCTTCTTCTGATGTTGTCCGATGATATAAATTTAACACGTATAATTCGTAATGAATCACAAAACAAAAGTAAAATAAACTTAACTTTTTATCATTAAATATGTAATATTGGTTTGAAATGAAAAGTGACATGAATTTTGACATGAATGTGTAGACAGTTATAGAAAGTTGTTGAGTGCATGATTCTTCGGTTATTCTTAATATCCCCCATAAACTAAGGCTTATAGCTAGTTATTGAATGTTAATGAATGTCTCGGATTGTTTGTATCAATGTATTGACAGGGTGGAGGTCACTGGTTCGAGCCCAGTACGGGACACCATTTCATATACTTACAACAGGGTCGTTCCTTTAGGTTCGATCCTTTTTGATGTTTTTATATCTACATTTGCGCAATCTACGTCTAGCTAGATCAAATACTTTTCCTGAAAAATATATTTGCCTTTTTCTTCTATATTATATAATTGTTTCCGATATTGTAGTAATATATAATCATTACTTTAGTATTTGGAGGAATTTGATGGCAATTTTGTTTGGGTTATTTGCTTTTTTTGCAGCATTTGCTTCTTTCGGTCTATTGGTGGTTGCTTTTATTCTCTTTTTTACGAAGCGCGAATATTTTAAGCGGACGATGATTGCAAGTGCTGGTTCTTTTGGTGCGATGGTTTTATCTTTTGTGATGATGGGGGTTTTATTACCTAACGATTCGTCGGAAGACGTCGCTCGTGCAGATGAAGAGCCTGCTGAAGAAGAGGAGGTTGATGAGGTAGAAGAGTCTGAGTCTGAGTCTGAAGTCCACTCTGTTGAGTTAGACGCAAGTATAAACTTTGATTCGACCGAAGACGCGATAAACATATCTGGTGATACAAACTTTGAAGATGGCGTTACTGTTACATATACGATTAGCAATTTAGATCACATGGATGACTATATTGAGGAAGAGATTGAAGTAAATGACGGGGAATTCAATGCTAAAGTAGATATTTCTAGCTTTCATGACGGGGAAGTTCACGCTGTCTTAGGGTATTATCCGTTTGCTCAAACTGAAGATATTACGGAGAAGTACGGTTTTGAAGGTGAGTACATCGATCATGATCATATTGATGATTTCGGTGAAATCCGTTTTGAAGAAACCTTTGTTCGCTCTCACCCTGTTGAATTGAGCGGAAGTGGTGATTCCGCCACTGATTCATTTAGTCTGAATGCTGGGTTTGCGGTTATCGATGCAACACATCAAGGGTCAAGCAATTTTGCTTTGTATTTAAAAGATGAATATGGTGGCCAAGATCTTTTAGTGAATGAGATTGGCAATTATGACGGAGAAACGTTTGCTGTTATTCCTCAAACTGATGATTTTTATTTGGAAGTTAAAGCGGATGGCAGTTGGGAAGCTTCCGTTACGCAAACGATTCCAGAAGAAGTCACTAACGAAGATGACTCGATTGAAGGAACCGGAGACTCCGTCGTCTTTGTGGATATGAGTAGCGGTAATAAACGACTTTCCTTCACCCATAGCGGGGATAGCAACTTCGTCGTACGATTGAACGGTCAAAATTTACTCGTTAATGAAATTGGACATTATGAAGGGACCCAAACGTTCATGTTTAATGATGATGATGTTTATGCGTTTGAGGTTCTTGCTGACGGAAATTGGCGTATTGATATTGACTAAAAAATAGGGAGACCGCAAACGTTGTTGATGCGGTCTCCCTATTTTTAGCGATACTGAATGAAAACTTTTAAGGGGCGAACTTTCCGTTCGGCTAGTAGGTGAAAACATTCAATCAGTTCAGATTGTTCAATGGTTTGCTCAAATAGCTCATAAACGTAAGGTGTGCCGCTAACTTGTCTGAAAAACCATTCGAAGTGTTCACGATAATTCCAACCATCACTCGAACGAAAGAGCGTAAGTTCTTTGCGAAAGTAATCATCGGTTAACTCAAATCGGTCACTATTTCCATCAGATAGCAAACAAATGCTTCCGTTAGTGCGCACTAACCGTTGCAATTGGCCAAATGCGCGATTGGAAGTTGAACACTCAAGACCGTAATCGTAACAACCGTCGAGCTTATGAGAACCTTCATCGACATGTTCTTTTGCTCCGAATGTTTTGGCGAGTTGCATTCGATCTGCGTTTGGCTCGATTACATCCACGTTCCTCACACCGTAAAATAGTTTCAAATAATAGACCGTCCAAAGCCCGATTACGCCCATGCCTGAAATAACGACACGATCTTCTCGCGCGGCGCCAGTTTTCTGACCCCCTTTGCTGCATCGCAACTGAGTATGGCGAGTATTGCGGCTCTCTCGTTCACATGATCAGGCAGCGGGATGACTTGGTTCTCTTTGCATAGCTCGATATTCTTGTGTCCGTAAAAGGCAACAACTCGGTCTCCTGGCCGTACCGCGTTAACCTCGTTACCTATTTGAACCACTTCTGCGACGTTTTCATAACCTGTTTGTATTGGGTATGTGTTCACAGCACCAAAGTAAGCAGACAGTTCTGCCCCAATGCTAATGCTTGATGCCAACGTTTGGACGAGCACTTCATCGTGTTTAGGTTTCTGTATCAATTCCGTTTTCCATTGTAATGTTTGTTTATCTATTAACTGCAATTCACTTTGTGCGAACATTCCGAACCCCCATTTTTGAAAAAAGAAGCAGGCTGTTACCTGCTTCTTTTCGTTTGCTAATGGTTTAGCTCTCCAAGTTAGAAACGGTTCCCTTTCTTTTGTTGAAGCTGTTGCATTTTATTTTTGATTCGGGATTCTCTTCGTTCTGTTTCCTCGCGGTCTTGCTGAATGTGTGTGACTTGATTGTCATCAATCGTAAGTTGAAGCCATTCCCCTTCTTTCACACCGTCAGGAAGAGATTGTACAGGAACAATTCTTTCTATCTCGTCTTTGCCTACGAGTAACACAGCATTTGTTTTGTCTTCAATGCGGTCAATTACTGCTTGAACGGTTTGCATCATTGCCTCCTATTCAATAAAGCATACACTGTTTTCTGATTCGATTTGTTCTAATCGTCGCTCTCCAATACCTTCGATTTGCATAAGATCATTATATGATGAAAACGGCCGCAAATCTATCATTTGCTCGGCACGCTCCGGTCCGATGTGCGAGATCTCTTGAAGTTCTTTGGCGTTTGCATTGTTTACTGCGACTTGACCAGCTTCACAAAGAGATTCGGGTCCTTTCGCACCGTCCCCGGTACGCACGACGTAGTCCCGGCCATTTGTATAAACTGTCACAACCCCATCGGTGTCCGTTCCGTACACATCAGCTCCTGTAGCTGTGAGGCGTTGTAGTGCTTCTTCATGGGGATGACCATGCGAATTTCCCTCACCTGCTGAATAGATGGCTATTTCCGGCTGTACTTCTTGGAGAAAGCTTTCTGAGCTTGAACGATTTGATCCGTGATCGGCGACTTTTAGAATGTGTGAAGATAGGTCCATCTCTCGTGATACAAGCTCACCTTCTGCGTCTTCATCTAGATCGCCAGTAAACAGCATGCTCACATCACCATAGTTAAACTTTACGACGAGGGAGTTGTTACTTTTATGCTCGCCAAGTTGTTCTGGATGCAACACGCTTAACTGCCCTCTTTCAAGCAATGTGCTGTCTCCTGCTTTTGGTTCATGATACACCGCACCAGACGATTGAATTGCGTCAAGTGCTCGTTCAAACGTTTCAGTTGTCTCAGCATCTCCGTTCATCCATACTTCGTGTACGATTAATTCCTCTAGAATCTCTGGAAGCTGGCCGATATGGTCGTCATGAACATTGGAACCGATAAACAAATCAAGCTCTTCAATATCCCGATCATGTAGAAAATCGATGACAGCTGTATCATCATGACGACCAGCATCAATAAGAATATTGAATTCTTCAGTTTCCAACAGTACCGCCTCTCCTTGACCCGCATCGATAAAATGTGCCAAAAGGTCTGGCAATTCATCCACTTCTTTGATTTGTTCATCTTGTGGATCGTTGTTCGCTAAATGTTGTATTCTTCCTAGCTCTTCTTCTGGAATGGCGTTGTTTTCACCATTCATACTACAAGCGGTTATGAGTGCGAAAAGTATAATAAAGCATGAATACAATCCCGTGCGTTTCATATCCAACCCCCTTTTCTTTTTTGTAGTATAAGGAGTTGGTGAGCGATTTATCCGAAAAAGAACAACAAGCGATGAGTGAATTGGACAACGTGCAGCCGTATTGTTTGATCAAAAATCCGACAGAACTAATTTCAAGGCCACCGGTGCTGTGTGAAGGTAAAAATCCCGCCAAAGTTCACTAAATGTTTATTGTGCGCTGGCGCAAAAACCGAACAATCTACCGTTCGTCTTGTGCGACTGACTTGATGAAAAGATGCGATGCACTAAAGAAATTCGTTGATTCTTGAGGTGGTTATGCTGCATTAAATTTTATCTCCTATACGCTCGGCATAAGAAATTCCATTACTCCTCTCGGTCACAAAAGCCAACATCACATCAGCACAAGGTATACGAAAGACTGTATGGTTTTTCTTCGGCACCGGAGGTGCCGATTGTTACTAGCTCATGAGGTTCATGTGAATAAATCGACAACTTCGCTGCCGATTGTTGGTCGTCACTCCGAGGGTTGCGAGCACCACAGAAAATGTTTGCCAAAGGGTATAAAGGCGTAAACGGTGGTCACTACCTGGCGCTAGGAATGTTATGGCCTGTTACTTATGTGACCATTCAGCTCTCAAACCGTGCACTTTCGGCATGCAAAGGTCACAAAATGCAATATTTGTGACCGTTGACTTCGTTTATGTGCACATTCACGTTTAAAATCATGATTTTTCTTGCTCAAGTGTCACAATAATGAATATACAGGGCATTTGGACTTCTTTCCACACACCTTAGCCAGGAGGCAGAAACGTGAACCGATGTCGCCTTGTGCTCTGGAGTATAAAGAAAACACGGTGGGCGTACTTTGGCCACCGATGTTGCACTTATGCTCTGGAGTACAAGCATCCGCCTGAAGTGGAAAGCAACAACAAACTGTGCAATCAGGAAAATGTTAAGTTCATCCTATATAGATCGTTTCGGACATGATCTATGTAAGTTGAACTAAAGAATCTCTTCAAGAACCAATGGGGAGCTTGCTAAGATGGAAACTGTGCTCGAGTTGTGACCGAACTGTTCTCAAGTCGTGAAAAATCGCAGGAAAAGCGATATTTTCTCATAAACTAGGGAACAGAATGAGCAAACTCGGGAATAGATTAAAAGTCATGTGCACATCCGCGCTCCGAACCGAGTCCGATTTGGCTTCGGCCGTGTTCAGGTTGAAAGGGTGCTCACTTATGGGCATTGAATCTGCACTCCAGTTGGAAACTGCGCAGGAGTTTAGCTGAATGAGCGCCAAAATCGTTAAACTAGGCAAAATGGCACCCAGCACCGCG
>NZ_BAWZ01000049.1:0-26523 GCF_000698105.1 Geomicrobium sp. JCM 19037
AAATTCTCCAATCGGTTCACCGAATATAGGGAAAAGCAACGAGACAATTAATGCAATGAGCAAGGATAGAACGACGATAATACCAACAGCAACCATTCTTTTTAGAGAGGGGTGGGGAAGTTGATACGCTTTATTCACAGCCCGTATTACAGCGAAGGAGCCGAGCATCGTCAACCAGATTGTTGCTAGTGTACTAATAGAAAGTGTGTTCGTCCGCTGTTGGTCCAATACATCACTAAGAGTAACTGCGATAAAAGAATACAGATTCTCAGGAATGTAAGGAGCGATAAATTGAAACACATCTTCTGTACTCACCGGAAAAAAACTAATCAAACTAAGGATGACGAGCAACAATGGAAAGAAGGCGAGAAGAAAATAGTACGCCATCTGCGCGGCAACATCGAATAACCGTTGCTCCCAAGTCGTGCGGATCATCGTTTTAACAATTCCCATTCATGCCATGCCTCCTTAAGTGTTTTCATTATATGTAGTTTAGGCATATTCTGGCAACGACAAACCCTTATGAACCTTTACCCCATTTGTTTCTAAGTAAATAGACGAGCGGAATGGACAATAACAAACATACCCCTACAACGATGTAGCATCTTGAACAGCAAGTAACCCAGAGGGGAGATGATAGTTCCCGTTGGCAACATGATGTGCCTTCGAGCTTCAAAGAGCATGGATAAGAGCACGACACTGATGACTTTCATCATTTGACGGCTTACATTGTTGAGTGCGGTTCCAGCAGGAAGATGATTTGCCGGCAAAGCATTAAGTCCTGCGGTAGTCACGGGAGTGTTTACGAACCCGTTTGCAAACCCATGCAAGATGAGCAAAGCAATGAGAAAAGCTGGTTGCAAGTCTGCCAACGAGTAAGCGATGCCGAAGGTGGCAATACAAATTAAAACGACTCCCGTCATGATGACAGGGTACGGCCCTTTTTTGTCGAGAATTCTGCCACCAATCGTCATTGAGATGCCCATGGATAGCGCTTGTGGAAAGAGAAGCAACCCGGCGTATAATGCAGACAAACCGTAAATGTCTTGAATAAGAATCGGAATGAGCAAAAGTACAGAAAACATGGCGATCGTACTGTTTGCGAGCAGCAATAAACTGGCAGTAAAAATAAAGTTCTTTAAAACACGAATGTCGAGAAGCGGTTCATCGGTACGGAGTTCATGTAACACAAACCCAATCAGGAGTGCAAAACCTAATCCAATCATAAAGTACACAAACCCATTTTGAGTACTTTGCAATGCGTCTACGCCGACGAGCAGTCCAATGATTCCGCCGCTCACGAGCAGAAACCCTAGCCAATCGAAGCTTACACGTTCGGAATCCCCGTCTTTCGTAAGAAAATAGATAGCAAGAACGAGTGACAAGAGGCTCGTCGGAACATTCATTATGTACAGCATTTCCCAAGAAGAGTACTCAAGGATAATTCCACCTACCGTTGGACCGATTGTAGGTGCAATCATAATGGCGACTCCCCAAATCCCCATTGCAAACCCACGTTCATTTTTGGAAAAATGCTTAAATATGAGCATCATTCCAATCGGCATAATCATTCCGCCACCTATGCCTTGAACGAGTCGAAAGCCAATCATACTTGTGAAATCCCATGAAAAGGTCCAGCAATAGACCCGACGAGAAATACGAGTGTGCCGAGTAAGAATATTTTCTTGGACCCGACTCGTTTTGATAAGTAACCTGTTAGCGGCATCACAAGTGTCATGCCCAGTGCAAAAGCCGTAATGATCCATTGACCCTCTACGGCAGTTAATGTGTAAAGCTGCATAAAGTGGGGGAGGGCTACGTTCATCAGGCTATTATTTAAGACGACAGTAAATCCTGCAAACAAAGCAGCAATTAATACACCCCACTTATTACGATTTGATTGGAGTGGTTGGTTATCGTTGTTTTCACTCATTGTTTTCTCCTCCGATGCTTTAATTCGTTAATCGAAGTATTACGCACAATTATACCAAAACAAGAGAAAACGAGCTATTGGAGTTTTTAGAAATGCGTGGCTACTATATGGTGAACTAAAAAAATTCATTCGCTTTTGATGTTGAAACTGCATCAAATCTCCGTTTTCTTAGAACGGCGCAAGAAATTCTATAACCCCTTTCTGTCACAAAAAAAAACGCACGTCGCATGAGTCATGCCGACGTGCGTTCAATTTATCTTCGGCACAAGAGGTGCCGATGGTTGCTAGCTCTTGAGGCGCGCCGAAAAGTAGCGTCTCGATTCATAAAGAGATTTTATTTGGATGGTTACTTACAATGGGTAGATTTCCTCTAATTTAAATACGGATTAGGCTGAATCTTACCATTGGTGATCCTATGGTAAGATTTCTAGCTTCTATGGTTAGATTTTCGGCCCGCCCACGCGCGTGACAATGCTATCGAATTTACCTAGAGGAGGGTAGGAGAGGAATTTTTCTCTCCTATAAATTCCGAAAGTTTTAACCACATCGCAAACCGAATTCTAGTCAGCTGAAGATTCGTCGTTTACGCCTTTGAATAATGACCCAGCGATAACGACCACTAGGAGAAGAAATCCAATTGCATAATAAATGCTGCCACGACCTGCGTAGTCAATCAGTATACCCCCAGTAACAGGACCTAGCATACTGCCTAGACTAAATGAGATGGCTATTAGCACATTTCCAGTCGGCAGAAGTTGTTTAGGAACAAGGTCAGCCATATACATGAGACCTAGCGAATAAAAGGAACCTAACAAACCACCGGCAATTAGGAAAGCCAATGTGACTGCTCCTAAGTGCTGCTCATAAAAAGGTATGGACAGGAATATCACCGCGCCTAAAAAAGCGAGTGTAAGTAATACCCGTTTCCTTCCGAGGCGATCACTCACCAAACCAAGTGGAATTTGTGTGACAACCCCACCGATGACGAAGGCGGGCAGCATGAGTGATATCCACTCAATATCGATGTTCATCCGCATTGCATAGATAGGATAACTTCCATGGATCGCAGCTTCCATAAATCCAAATGTTAACGGTGGTAAAAACGCAAACCATGCCCACTTGATGACGAGCCAATACCGGCCCAAAGTTCCAGATTGTTGAGCAGTTTCAATTACATTATCCGGCCATTCGTTTTTAAGTTTTAACATGATTAGCCAAACGATCGCGCAAAAAAGTGCAGCACTAATAAAAGGTAGACGCTCATCAATGGCAAGAACGTGAGTCATGAGAGGCCCACCTGCAAACCCTGCACTAAACGCCAAGCCATAGATCGCAACATTTCGTCCCCGTACCGCTTTACTGCTCGTCGATGTAATCCATACTTGGGTTGAAAAATGCACCATGTTATCGGCAATGCCTATGATTAGCCGTAGAATAAACCAAAGCCAAAAGCTTTGCCAAAGGGGAAAGAGTAAAAGGGTGATGATCACACAGATCAAACCAATCGATATGACCGGTTTATACCCAAACTTTCGAACCGGATGTTCAATGAATGGTGAGGCAATCAGGACACCGATGTATAGTGCAATCGCATTTAACCCATTCATCGCTGAAGAGTACCCTGCATCTTCTAAAAGAATGGCTAAAAGAGGTAAGAGCATGCCTTGGATAAAGCCTGCAACAAATACCATAATAATAAGCATCGTAAATCGAAAAGCAGGTTGATTATTCTGATGATTTTCCATAAGTTGCACCTCGGTTTGAACGAACGTTACTTCGTTATCGTAACGGATTGTAATTAGAAAAGGAAGAGGTGAATTCGTTGTCCGAAGGTGGACTCACTGGTTACAATAGAGTCATGATGAAAGAGGAGGCATTTTCTAATGAAATTCACAATTAAAAACGAAGAAGCATTTGAAACAGACGTTCCCTACGGACCTCTTGTCATATCGGGTGACGATGAGTATGGGTATCGTCCGTACCAGTTGCTCGTCTCAGCAATTGCAGGTTGTAGCATTAGTGTTTACCGTAAGATCTTACGCAAAAGAAGAATTGAGTTCGCTGATCTTATTGTTGAAGCAGACGTAACGAGGAATGAAGAGCCTCCGAATGACGTTCAACAAGTTCACTTGCATTTCACGATCATAACGGATGATTCGTCTGAGGAACAGTTAGAAAAAATGATGCATGTTGCCGCAAAAAATTGCCCGATTGTACAATCCGTTACTCCAGCTATTGAGGTAAAAGAAACGATAACGGTACAAAGAAGTAAATAATGTGAGTTTTGCCCCTAGACTGCGATACGCATCTGGGGGCTTTTAACATGGAAAGAAATAAAACATGTTCATGGATAAAACAAAACCACTTCGAAAACAATATAGAGAAATATAGCTTTTTGGAGGGGTACTATGAAACCTTTTCTATGTGCGGCAGTTGGGGTCATCTTAAGTTCATTAGTGATGACACCTCTTGCAAGTGCTGCAGAAGATGTAAAGGAAGAGTCGTTTGATAAACCGGAGTACGTATACAGTATTTCAAGAGAGAATACTCACGAAAATATGACGAGAGAGTTGCCATATTTGCAGCCGGCAGAGCTCACCACTCGGCTTCAAGAGACGAGTGATGTGATCATCGATAACCCTTCTCTGATTTCGTTATTGAATGAATCGTCGATTAAAGACTCTAAACTTGCGTTTGGTGTGAATGCTTCAATCTATTTAGGTCCATGGGCGCTCACTTACGAGTCTGATGAAACAACAATGAACTGGGAGTATGACTTAATCAACACGAACGAGTTGGATAATCGCGGTGGAGATACAGTCGGCAAGCTTTCATATACTCAGACAGAAAATAAACTCGTGGAAGGGGAGCTGTCTAGTCCCGTGCCACAGCAAGAAGATGTGCAAAATATGATGAGAATAAAGGCTACTGAAAAAACATCACTACCGCTTTCATTCCATGCTAACATTGGGAACCAAACAACGGCAGGACCAATGTATCAAGTACAACCAGATCAAAAAGGTGTTGTCACAAGTTATGTTCCCGCAGTTCATGATCAGGGCACGGTCACTTACGGAGAAGTATACGTGACCATTAAAGGATCAAAGCCGGCAATTGTCATTAAAAACATTCAAGAACAACAAGTTGATGGCTGGATTCCAGTGAAAGACTATGTGACGTTAAAGTACCATAACGGATAAAACTAAAGGTGACTGGTGCGTTTTGTGAAGTCAACATCGGGATAGTACGCATTTTTAACGAGTACATTTGGGCCGAGACATTTGACAGAAGGGCAATGGCAGGACACGGAATTAGACAAGGCGGTTTGTTGCCAATCAGCAAACGCATCTTCGAGCTTAGTATGTTGGACATTCCCTAATTTCGGTTCATCTCCAAAGTCTGTGACGATAATATCGCCGTCAAAGATATTCACGTTCAAACGATTTCTACCGTCAGGGTCATTTCGGACGGATACATTGTGGCTCTTATTCAATCGCTCAATAAGTGCAACGTCATCTTTATCATCATTGCAAGCATAAAAAGGCAATGTACCAAAAAGCATCCATGTGTTTTCGTTACGATGATCGAGTAAGCGATGAATGCCACTTCGTATTTCAGAGAGTGAAGCAATCGGTAATTTTGAAGCAAAATCACTCGGATACATTGGATGAACCTCGTGTCGCTGACAACCCATGCTTACAATCTGATCGTGAATGGCTTCTAAGTGGGGCAGGGTGCGAGCATTCAGCATTGTCTCAGCGGATACAAGTACGCCTCGGTCTGTCAATGCCTTTGCGTTCTCCACCATCCGGTTGAAGAACAGCTTACGCGTAGCGATGCTAGGTGGTTTCTCCATTTCTTGAAAACCTATGGAAATGAAATCATCCACACTGCCGTAGTTATGGGAGATATGTAAAACATCTAAGTAGGGGAGAATTGGTTCATATTGCGCTAGCGGCAACGTTAAATTCGAATTGATTTGAGTGCGCACCCCACGCTCATGTGCGTAACGAAGCAGAGGAACAACGTACTCGTCTACCGACTTCTTAGATAACATCGGTTCCCCGCCTGTAATGCTTAATGCACGTAAATCGGTACTTCTTCAAGTCGACGAAGCAACAAGTCAAGAGGCAGTGCTTTAGGGTCACGTTTGCTTAACATATATCCAACTGCGCAATGCTCACAACGCATATTGCATAACGTTGTTGTTGTAACTCAATGTTCGTTAATGTTGGCTTACCAAATTCAATGCGGTCTTGATACGCTTCCCACGGATCGTTGTCCGGGGTAATGGCGATATTTTTCTGTAGTACCATAAAAGACTCCTTTATACGATCTGAACTTCAAACAAAGAAAAAGCAGTTCTATTTTAGCATAGATTTGTGCGGATTGTGACTTTGGAAGAGAGGGTGTTTGTCATGCGGGATATATGGAAACGAGTGATTCTAGGCGCGTTTGGGTTTGTGATGCTCGCTTCTTCTGTTCACGCAGAAGAATCTTTTGGTTGGAATTTTAACCCTGCAAAAACAATGAGCCACCATCGACTGAGCCAATGTATGAAAAGTGGCTGGATCAATATAAAGGTTACTACATCGGCAATACAGACGAGAAAGAGTTATATTTAACGTTTGATAACGGATACGAAAATGGGTTTACTGCACCCATTTTGGATGTGTTGAAAGAGCGCAACGTTCCTGCAGCGTTTTTTGTTACCGGCCATTATGTAGAATCTGAACCTGATCTTATAAAACGTATGGCTAAAGAAGGACATATCGTTGCTAATCATTCGTGGAGTCATCCTCATTTTCCTGACTTGTCGGATGAAGAAATTAAAGTTGAGCTCGAGCGTGTTGAGAATGCGTATACGCAGCTTACTGGAAATGCCATGCACTATGTAAGACCACCGAGAGGAACATTTAATGAGCGTACACTTGATGCTGCCTTAAAGTTAGGGTACACACACGTTTTTTGGTCGTTTGCTTACGTAGATTGGAATACAGATGATCAAAAAGGGGAGCAATACGCGTACGACAAAATCATGGACCGCATACACCCTGGCGCGATTGTATTGCTTCATTCTGTATCAGAAGATAATGCCCTTGCACTTGGTCGAGTCATTGATGATCTAAAAGCGCAAGGGTATACCTTTAAAAGTTTAGACGATCTAACGGGCAAACGTTCATCATCCCCGTTAATTAATGCGAGAACAAGCGCGTATTTAGACGATCAGCAATCGTTTGTAGCGTCGATAAATCCGTGACATCAAATGCAATATTTTCTTTTGTCCTGACGACGAGCTTACCGTCGTCTTCTTTTTTTCCAAGTGTGAAACTTAAAGACCCTATGT
Organism: Geomicrobium sp. JCM 19037; assembly: GCF_000698105.1. Taxonomy (NCBI): domain Bacteria; kingdom Bacillati; phylum Bacillota; class Bacilli; order Caryophanales; genus Geomicrobium; species Geomicrobium sp. JCM 19037. Next base: position 7,281 of record NZ_BAWZ01000049.1, read on the forward strand.
ATTCATCACCATCCGTATCAGACGCAATTACGGGTTGGTGGTTTGATACATGAAGAGCAGCGTAATGAATATACTGCACACTTTCCACAAGTGTATCGACTGTGTTTTTTAGTATTTTAGGTTGGTCATTTGTTTTTTCAAGATCAGCGACAATTTTAATCGCTGCCAAGTCTGTAGCAATTGACAAGTGAATCCCTCCAATAATTTAAGCTAATCTCTATTCTATCAAAGGTTGGACACGTGCTTGGCTAGTAAGTTTAGGAAATGATGTTCAAAAAAAACACTCATATTCAAAAAACGTTCATATATTTCCATATAGTTCGCTCTGCACATCGTGTACACTAGAGAACAGACAGGGATTAGGAATTTTGTAATTGGGGGATTTTCCAATGGCAACTGTTTTGTTGACCGCTTTTTTTATTGCAGGGGTGTTTACCGCATATACGACGTTTTTAATGTTTGTTACTTGGCCAAAGCGTAAAGAAAATCGCTATAAACACGTGAAGTTCTTCTCTGCGAGTTTCGTTTCTGCAGTCGCTTTTTTCTTTTTGTTCTTCTTTACATCCGACAGTTCTGAATTTATGCCAACTGAAACCATTTATGCTACACCGGATTCGCTTTCAACCGTTGAAGAAAAAGCAACATGGCATATCGTTTCTGAGCTGGGGCAAGTGACCGTGGATAACAATGAAGTGATTCGAGACCTTGATTATGTAACGAACTCAGAAGAAGATTTCACGCAATTATATGCAACGTTAACGACCGAAGACAATGTAACGACAGATCTAATTCGCTCATCAACACTCAATCGATCCGCTCGAGTACTTCAAAGGCTTTCTCAAATTGAAGATGTTGATCTCATTCACTTACAATGGGATTTTTATTATGAACCAGAATTCGGGCCTGGAGACTTTGATACGATTGTGAAGATGACCGTTTTTAATGAGCATTTACAAAGTCTAGAATGGGAAGATGTAGGCGATCTTGATGTTGAAGAGATCGCATCTGACTACTGGGAGAAACCAGAGTTGAGCGTGAGTTCAACGAATGATTAGTTTAAGAGTATAGAAAAACGGGGCTGTCTCAAAAGCCTATAAAGTAAAATCGGAGTACAGAGCGTTTATGATCTGTACTCCGATTTTTGTATGTATGTTCTTTCTGTATAGCGTTTTGACGAGCAAGGCATTGTGACTGATGGGAACAAAAGGAGTGCTGGAAGAGGCCTCGCAGGTCATAGAATGAACGAAAGAAATTCATTGGATGCAAGAATGTAGAGATTCAATCGTAATTTCATACGAATGGACCGCTATGACAAAAGCGAAATTACTCCAATAGTGTTTATACCGGGCGGGGCAAGGCATGGTTTGCAATGTGCGCGCTAGTTTCCACTTTCTGCGATCAAGTTTGCTCTTTTTAGCAATTTTAGCGCTCATTTCGAAAAACTTGCACGCAGTTTGCTCCAACTGGAGCGCAGATTGGTCTAAACCTAACACCTTACGACCGATCGGTCCCGCTCGCGCCGAAAGAATTTTGGGTCTTCAAATCAATGTACGGGGCAGCGAGTGCGACTCAATCTTCATGGCGTTGTGGTGACGAATGTGAGCATCGTTTTGGAACTAGATTGCCGTTCATTTTCTTTAAAGTGCTGAATCTACTTCCATTAACGGAAGTTTGGAAGTAGATGCCGATCGATTGGAATCAGAAAGAGGCAAAACGGTCACATATGAGTGAATCTGACTCCAATCGGTGATCTTTGGAACTAGGTCGCCCATTCCGCACGGGAATTCGGTCAACTTGGTCGGTGCGAATGTGGAAAACCCTAGCATAAAACCATGGATTGGCAGCATTTTGACCTCTGGTGTCGCCCTTGTGCTCTGGAGTGTCAAGAAAACACGATGGACGTCCTTTTGGGCCATTGATGTCGCCTTATAGTATGGACAGCATCCACCTGCAGTGGAAATCAATAAAACACATTGGTTTTAGCTATCGGGAAAGCTGTAACTGATTTGAGTTGAGAAATTCATTCATAAAAAAAGGCTGTCCCAAGGTCTGTGCTAAGACCTTGGGACAACCCCCTTTTTTATAGCAATACTTATTCGTCTAAATCAGCTGGGTAGACTCCATTTTCATCATGAATCTCACGACCACTAAGTGGGGGATTAAATACACATACCATTCTTGCGTCTTCAATACCGCGTAGTAAATGCTCATCATGCTCGTCCAAAGCATAAAGTGTGCCCGCTTTGATCGTATGCACTTTATTGTCGCTTAACGTAACGACTTCTGCGTGACCTTCAATGCAATAAACGGCTTCTAAATGGTTTTGGTACCAAATGTGTGTTTCTGTACCTGCACGAATAATCGTGTCATTTACAGAATAGCCCATGCCATCTTTTTTCGAGATGAGACGACGACTTACCCAATTCCCACCTTCAACTTCTTTATCTGTACCTAGAATATCTTCTAACTTAACAACTTTCATGTTGAGTCCTCCTTGACTTGGTTAAATAACGATTTAAGAAATGAAAAAGAAAGAGGAGGTCATCTCCTCTTTCTTGAGTAGATGGAGTTACGCCAAAGCTTTCTCAATGGCGACATCTAGTTTGTCGAGCCCTTTTTGAAGCCCTTCTTTATCAATGGTTAACGGTGGGAACAGCTTAAATACTTCATCATTAGGTCCAGCCGTCTCCATAATTAAGCCCTCTTCAAAAGCCTTTTCGGCAACTTTGGAAGCGAGGTCTGGAATGTCCGTTCGAATTCCTTGGATAAACCCTCGACCTTTTAGCTTACCTTCAAGTGCTGGGTATTTCTCTATCATCGTGCTTAAGAAGTCTGTAATCATCGCAGATTTCTCTTTTATTCCTTGTTCAAACGCTGGATCTTTCCAGTAGTCTAGCGCTGCTGTTGCGGTAACGAAGGCTAAGTTGTTCCCTCTAAATGTACCGTTGTGCTCACCTGGTGCCCATTTGTCTAGTTCAGGGCGGAAGAGGGTGAGTGCTAGAGGTAGACCGTACCCTCCAATTGATTTGGAAAGACAAACAATGTCAGGTTTAATGCCTGCCGGCTCGAAGCTAAAGAATGAGCCCGCTCGACCGACACCCGCTTGAATGTCGTCTACAATGAGAAGCGCACCGATGTCTTTTGCGACTTTCTCAATTTCTTGGAGCCATTCGATGCTGGCCGCATTAAGTCCACCTTCACCTTGAACGGTCTCTAAGATAAGTGCAGCTGGCGCGTCTACGCCACTCCCATTCGTATCGAGGAAACGACGAATGTATTTTATTTGCGTTTCAACTGGCTCATCCACATAACGGTCATATGGCATGACGGTTGCGTTAGATAATGGAACGCCTGCGCCTTTACGCTTGAAGTCATTTGACGTTACGGCAAGAGAGCCGAGTGTCATGCCGTGGAAGCCATTTGTAAAACTGACGACGTTTGTTCGTCCCGTAATCTTTCTTGCGAGCTTAAGGGCACTCTCGACGGCGTTCGTGCCCGTAGGTCCAGGAAACATCACTTTATAAGAGAGATCTCTAGGCGCTAGAATCGAAGATTGGAAAGTCTGTAAAAATTCACGCTTTGCTTTAGAAGCCATATCGAGGGAATGACTAATTCCATCTTCTTGAATATATTGAATTAATTTCTCTTTCATATAGTCATCATTATGACCGTAGTTCAATGCACCTGCACCTGAGAAGAAATCAATATATTCTTTGTTATCTTCGTTGTATAGTTTGTAGCCTTTTGCTTTGTGAAATACAGTTGGAAAACTTCTGCTGTAACTTCTAACCTCAGATTCTAGTTCTTCAAATACATTCATGGTGTTTGTTGTCATTACAGGTGTGATCCCCTTTCAGTTATACCAATATTATTTATCGCGCAAAATCGGACCAATTTTGAAGGAAAGCTCTGCTTCATGTTGGTCTCCCGGGAACAAGTCTTCGGAGAAGCATTCCGACACGTGACAAGCTGTGTCGTTCTTTCTCGCTAATCGCCGGAACAGCTTTTGCGAAGCGTCGTTCGATGGGGTTACAGTTGCTTCAAGATATTGAACTTCTGAGCATGCTGTACGTTCAAGCATTTCATTAAGCATTCTAGATGCGAGGCCACGACCACGTTGAGAACCATCAACGCCGACTTGCCAAACAAATACTGTATCTTGACGTTCAGGCAATATAAAGCCTGTAACAAATCCTACAAGTTCATCATTTTCTTTAACGACCACACATGTTTCAGAGAAGTATTCAGCCATCATCAGATACTTATAAGAAGAATTCAAATCCAACCCTAACTTCTTAGCCAATTCCCACATGCGTGCGCCATCTTCTACTGTTGGTTTAGAAAAAACCAGGCTTCTTTCTCCGTAATTGGAGTTACAGCCATATTCTATCATCACCTTCTAATTTAATTTACCTACCTGCTCTTCCATAACCGTTATCTGCGTCGTTTAAACCACTTTTTAGAAAAGAATTACGGAAAAGTACTGTTAGATACGTATCAAATTGCCTACGTTATAATGATAAGTATGTTCTGATAAAAGATCAAACGGCTTTAAATGTGCTGAGAAGCGATTAATTCCGTTTAAGCGTAATCGCGTGCTCTCGCTTCATGGTTCAATACGTATTGCTACCGATTCGAACAGAATGCTCATATGTATATTAAGATTATGACAAAATGCATCAGCAAGTTGCTGTGAAAGGCGGATCTTGCCAGCTGTTGTGGTGCTGATCAACGTTTTGGAGGCGATTGAAGAGTGTGAGAAGGTATATATCCGCATTTCATCCTTGTTAAGTCTCGATCTACGATGTAGCTATTTATGAAATGCTTATCAGTGTTGTTTGAGGTAAAGGAGGGTGTAGTGTAAGCCAAGTGTTTAGGAACGGTTTGTATTCATAAGAATTCGGCATGGAATGTTGGTACACTATCCGGATACCCAAGACTTAATAGTGAAGCAAAACGATAATGAACTTTTAAGATTATCGTTTTCATTTAGGGGGCGTGCCTTCCCTGAATCAAATGAGAAGGTGCCTAGAAGTCCGAGCTTTAGGCACCTTTTTGGTCTACTTGAAAATATCATCTAATGCGCTCTCTAGCGTTGGGTAATGGTATGTGTAGCCGAATTGTTCTGTTTGTGTCGGTACGACACGTTGCCCTTTAACGACAAGGTCACTCATTTCTCCGAGCATTAATCGCAACATAAATCCAGGAACTGGTAACCAATGAGGACGTTTTAACACGGTTCCCATTGTTTTCCCGAAATCTTTCATTTGCAATGGTTCTGGGGCGGTAAGGTTCATGACTCCCCGGCACTGTTCGTTCAGAAGTGCATACAAAATCATTTCTGCAGCATCTTCATGATGTACCCAAGAATACCACTGCTTTCCATTCCCAATTGGCCCCCCAAAACCTAAACGATAAGGAAGCATCATCTTCGGCAGTGCACCGGTAGACTTGTCTAAGATAAGCCCCATTCGACCAATAACTAGCCTCGTAAGGTCATCCGCTTTTTCGGCTTCTTTCTCCCATTCCATACAAACTTCTTGGAGGAAATAAGGTTCCGCGGGTCTGCTTGATTCATCAAAAGTCTTTGTTTCCGAGATGCCATAATACCCTATGGCTGACGTGCTAAAAAACACCGAAGGAGCTTTCGGCAAGGATTTCATAATTCGGACGCACTCACGAGTAGCGTCAATACGGCTGTTAAGAATAGCCTTTTTATGATCCCTTGTCCACGCTTTGCTAATTGAAGCCCCAGCAAGATTTACAATCGCATCTACGTTCTCCAACGACTTTTCAGGGTGAGAGCCGTCTAACCAGTTCACATATTGAACGGATGGTTCGTTCTGTTTGTTTTCGCTGTTTCTTGTTAAAATGGTTACAGTATGTCCTTTTTCGGTTAGTTTTCTCGTGAGGATTGATCCGGCCAGGCCGGTTCCTCCGCTTATGACTACGTGCAAAATGCTCAACCTCCCATATGTTAAAACGTTACGAATCGTTATATGTCCCTTTACCCTTCATAGCTTCTACTCTAATCTCAAAAAGGAGAAGAAATGAAAATAACAAAGATTTCCATCCAAAAAAACAATAAAGAACGCTATAATGTTTTCGGCTCTCTTAACGGACAACAAGAGCAGTTTGTTTTTGGGGTTCACGAATCTGTACTTATTAAGCATCGGCTTCAAAAAGGGACGACACTTACAGATGGACAGATGAAAGAAATTCAAGAAGAAGATCAACTAGCATTTGCTAAGTCGTATGCTTTATCTTACGTAAGCCGAAAAATGCGTACGGAAACAGAAGTTGAAAACGTTTTGGTTGATCAAGAAGTACCCATGCAAATGATTGGAGAAGCGATCGCCTATATGAAGGAACGCGGGTATATTAACGATGAAGAATATGCCCGTTCATATGTGAACTATACGATGAGTACAACGAATAAAGGACCGAATCGGATTAAGATGTATCTCCAAGATAAAGGCGTGAAAGACCAATGGATTCAACGTGCGTTGGAAATTTATACGTACGATCAACAGCTTGAGACAGCTCGTGCAGTCGTAAATAAAAATGACCGAGTTGATCGTGATAGTATACAAATGCGTAAGAAGAAGCATACCGATCGGCTATCGAGGCAAGGGTTCACATTTGATGTTATTCAAGAAGCACTCGCTCAATTTGACTGGGACAGAAGCGACGAAACAGTGGCATTAGAGAAGATTGCCGAGAAACAGTTAAGAAAGTTACAACGTAAGTACGAAGGACGAGAATTGGAGCAAAGATTTACTCAACAGATGATGCAGCGAGGATTTCAATATCAAGAGATTCAAGCGTATCTAAATAAACAAACCGATATGGAGGAATAGTCATGGAGCAAAGATATGGAGATATGACCCGTCAAGAATTATTAAGGGAAGTGGCAGATTTAAATGAACGCGCCCAAAAAGCAGAACAAAAAGGGATGGTTAGTGAATTTGCCGTCCATGCGAGAAAGAAACTAATCGCACAATCTTATTTGTTAGATAAAAAGCAATATGTACCGGGACAACGTTACCGGATTGAAGGAGAAGAAGAGAGTCGTTTATTAATTTCGTATTTAAAAGGGGTTTTTGCGTGGGGGTACCGTGATGGAGAAACAGAAATGACAGCGATTCCCATCTCTTTGTTAATCCGAAACGAAACGTGAGTGCACTTGGCCACTCACGTTACATTAATTAATTCTGCTTTCTTTTGATTCTTTCTCGTTGATTGTTGCAGCTTGTTCTCAAGTTTATTCTGGTTGTAAATCCATCCAGTAAATGAGCCAAGTATTTTTAGTTGTTCATTTAATCTTACAACCGTGACGAATGGATAATACCCGCCTGAACGATAGCGAAGGTCTGTGAATTCGACTTCATACCCGTAAGGCTTTTCTTTCACATTCCAGCGATAAGCTGGGGAGAAACTTAGAAAAGCGATGAGGTTTTTGTCCTTCAATGCGGCAACGAGAACACGATCTTGAGGGATCGGTTCAAAAGGATAACTTTCTAAATAACGGATATTGCGGTTTTTGTACGTAGCAACATGCAGATGATTTCTCGTACGAATGACCAAGTGATACTCGGACCAACGAATGGTCGGGGAGATAAACACGTGGCTCGCATGTGGGTGACGTTTCCGTGCTGTTCGTACAATGCGGTTTCGGACATGAATTCTCCACATGTAATATATGACAAGTACCGCATAAATGATTAAGAATGTTATGCCTGGGTGAGCGCCGAACATCCACAGTATAATTCCTAGCAAATGGGCGCCGAATAAAAATGGATCGAAAATATTAATGGCACCTAATGCAATCCACTTATTCTTAATTGGAGCGAGTGCTTTCGTACCATAAGCGTTAAAGATGTCAACAAAAACGTGAACACCTACAGCAATGAGTGTCCAAGTCCAAAGATGAAGCAGATTGGCAGCGGTACAAAAGTGAATATCACAACCGAGATCAAAACCGACCACAATAAAACTGCAGGCAACGAGTGGGTAGCCCCACGATGGTTTTTTATATAGGTTGCGTTGTTTTTCATCTTTAAGACGGTATCTAAATCAGGTGCTTGAGAGCCGAGCATAATGCCGACAACGGCAGCTCCAAATGTCACTTGATCTTGTGCAACGACTGGGTCAAGCGTGGCAAGTCCGCAAAGTCCGACCCCCATGACCACGTGCGTAGCTGAGTCCATACTCGGCATTTCCTCCTTTTGAAAGCCATTATAATATTTTACACTAGCAAAAAAACTGAAAACCGTAAACTATCATTCAGGAGTGTTTTCAAACGATGAAACAAAATGTAAGTGTATTTATTGAATACAAAGTCGTGAACCGCCCGGAGCAATACGAAATACTGATGCAAGAGATATCTAAAGAACTACTAACGGCATATGACGCGAGTCATCATCGTTGGTTTCAAGCAGTTGACCAGCCAGGTTTATACGTGGAGTGGTTAGAAGTGGGGAACAAAGCGACTTATGAGAGGATAAAAAGCGAACGTAGAGACCGTGATCATCCTGTATTTGGTCAACTTGCCGCCCACATACACAAACCATTAGAAACGATAAACTGTTGGGCTTTTAATGAAAAGAGGCTTTAGAATGAATGAATTTAATGTTGGAGCATTTAACGACGCATTGCTATCATGGTATGAAGGAGAGAAGCGCACGTTACCGTGGCGTGAAGGAAGAGACCCGTATCATATTTGGGTTTCTGAAATCATGTTGCAGCAGACGCGCGTCGATACTGTCATTCCTTACTACGAGAACTTCATCTCTAAATTCCCAACCGTGACGGAACTTGCTAATGCTGATGAAGAAGATGTACTCAAAGCTTGGGAAGGGCTCGGTTATTATTCTCGAGTGAAAAATTTACAGTCAGCAGTGCGTGAAGTCCATGCAAACTACGGCGGAGTTGTTCCAAACGATCCTGATGAGTTTGAGCAACTCAAAGGCGTAGGCCCTTATACGAAAGGGGCTGTCATGAGTATCGCTTATGATTTAAAAGTGGCTGCAGTTGATGGAAATGTGATGCGCGTGCTCGCTCGTGTATTTGATATACATGAGGACATCAGTAAACAAAAAACACGTAAGAAATTTGAAGAAATCGTTCAGCAAATGTTAGAAACAGCGCCGCCTGCAGACTTTAATCAAGCATTAATGGAATTAGGAGCACTCGTATGCAAACCGAGAAACCCTGATTGTACAGTGTGCCCAGTAGCAACCGAGTGCCGAGCTCTTCAAACAGGAACGGTTTATGAACTTCCAGTAAAAGCGAAAAAAGCGAAGCCACGGCAATCCGGTATTCATAGTGCGATTCTTGTTGACGAGAACGATCGAGTGTTAATTGAAAAACGACCGTCTACAGGGTTGCTCGCCGATTTATGGCAGTTCCCGTCTGTTGAGGAAGAAAAATCGTTATCCGCTTTTTTAGAAGAGCGTTACGGATTAAAACCACAACTGCAAAAAGAGGAAGAAACGTTTCGACACGTGTTCTCACACCTCATCTGGACGGTTACTCCTTTTACTGGTTATATAGATGAAAGAGATATAGCCGACAGTTCCAAAGAGACAATGTGGGTACACAAAGACGAACTACATCGGTATAGCTTTCCAGTCGTGCACCAAAAAATCAAAAAGCATTTCGTTGGTGTATAATCCTATTCGTCATTACTCATTAAGGTTGGCTTCATGCTCTCCATTTGTTCTCTTGTTTCGTGGGTGCCAAGAGCATAAATCTTCTTGTACACTTCGTTTAAGCCATGTTGCATTTCCGCACCATCATCAACGGTGTATTTTTCGTTGAAGTGTCGAAAAGTAAACAAGTCTTGCAATTCCATATCGTGAGCTTGCACTTCTTTCAATAGTGTGCGAAGCTCTTGAACTTCTGTGTCGCTGGCTTCGATCTCAAATTGTATAAGCCACTGTCTTCAATGTGAGTTACAGCTAAATCATCCATACTAATCGGATTTAAGTTCACATAATACGTTGTTTTCTCCACACTAACCACTCCTTTTATTAGCAGTTACTATGCACAAAAAGGGAAGGTTATGTGCCGTCGAGAGTGGTTATTTTTTCAATTCAGCTAATACGTCTTTCGTTTCCTTCGTCCCGTACTGTTGGAGCAATGCGTACAACGAGCCAATTTCATTTTCCGTCGCTTCTTTATCACGGTCTGCCTTTCTTTCATTAAAAAAGGTGAGTACATCTCCGCCTTCAAGATCGTGGTTTTGAATGGCAATCAGTGTTGATTCAAGTTTGTGGCGTTCTTCAGGAGTGACTAAGACTTCATATTGAATTGAATTGTCGTCGACTTTAATGTCAGAAAGCGTCAACATGCTTTGGTCTAACGTGACGTAGAATTTTTCTCGTTCCATACTTGAAACCCCCATCTCAATAAAGGCTGTTTCGTTCACTAATACCCATATTTGAATGTGATTAATCTAAAAATCAATATATAATCAATCTAAGGAGGATGATTGACATGGAACAAAAAGTAGCACTCGTGACAGGATCAAGTCGAGGAATTGGGAAGTATACAGCCATCCAACTAGCCAAAGCAGGATACGATGTGGTCGTTCACTACGCAAGAAGTAAAAAAGAAGCTGAACAAACCGCTGAAGAAATAAAGTCCATTGGGCAAGATGTTTTGATGGTGAAAGCGAATTTAAACGATACAACAAAGATTAATGATTTATTTGACCAAATTGAAGCGCACTTTGGTAGGTTAGATGTGCTCGTGAACAATGCAGCATCAGGGTCTTGAAGCCGGCAATGGAACTTACTGAAAGCCATTGGGACTGGACGATGAATATTAACGCGAAAGCGATGCTGTTTTGTGCGCAAAAAGCGGCACCACTTATGCAGAAAACCGGTGGAGGGAAAATTGTTAGCGTGTCATCATTAGGGTCCATTCGAGTGTTAGAAAACTATACTGCCGTCGGTGTATCTAAATCAGCGGTGGAGTCACTCACAAGATACTTAGCAGCTGAATTTGCATCCATGAATATTCGTGTGAATGCCGTGTCAGGTGGGGTCGTTGATACAGACGCGTTAAAGCACTTTCCAAATCGCGAAGAATTACTTTCTAGTTCTGGTGAAAAAACGCCAGCAGGTCGAATTGTTGAGCCAAAAGACTTGACGGACACGATGATGTTCCTTCTTTCTGATGAAGCAGAAATGATTCGCGGCCAAACGATTATTGTTGACGGTGGGATTTCTCTTTTAATGTAATTTTAAAAGATGTGTATATTACACTACTACACGGGCATCTTAAGCCGTGTGGAGGTGATAGCTATGCCAAAGAAACAAAACCAACAACAACAAGACCAGCAACAACAAAATCAAAACTATCAACAAGAATTTGCGAATGAAACAGATGCGCAAGAAGTTCAGCAACAAAACCAAAAATCTAAGCAAAAAAATCAACAAAACAATCAACAAAACAACCAACAGCAATAAGGTTGAAGACGGGAGCGTCCATTACGGATGGCTCCCGTTTTTTGATGTTTATGAGAGGGGACAGACCGTGTATAATCGGGAAGTATAAGAGTACTGGAAATGAGGAGATGTAATGTTGCCAATCGAAGGAGATACAATAGAAATTAGAAGTTATAAACATAATGGAAGTCTCCATCGTGTTTGGGAGCAATCGACGGTCTTAAAAAGTACATCACAAGAAATTATCGGTGGCAATGACAAAATTATTGTCCAAGAAGGTAGTGGCCATGCGTGGCGGACGAGAGAACCGGCGATTTTCTATTTTCATCATCAAAAGTGGTTCAATATCATCGCGATGATTCGCAATGACGGAATTCATTACTATTGCAATATCGGCACACCTTGTGCTTATGATTCAGAAGCTTTGAAATATATCGATTACGATCTGGATATTAAAGTATATCCAGACAATAGCATGCAGCTGCTTGATGAGGACGAGTACGAGGAACATCGAAAACTGATGAAATACCCCTTCGACATTGAACAGAAAGTTGCCGAAGGGGTAGGGGAGTTAAAATCATGGATATATCAAGGTAAAGGACCATTTCAGGCTCAATTCGTTGAGCAATGGTACGAACAATTTCTTTTGCATCGTTAATTGTCATCAGGATTATGATAACTGAAGAAGCTTTCAACGAGCCGATCTAAGTGTTCCAAACGCTGATTATATTCAACGATGTGAGACACAATCGGTAGCAGGCTTAACCATTCATCACGACTAACCTCTTTATAATCGTAAGAGTCCATAAAGGAGTCTGTCAGTGATATGTTACCTTCATCGACTTCCTCGGCCATCGTCTCTGTCATTTGCGTATTTACTTTCCCGTCATATCTCATCAATATGCGTTCGTGGTAATTCGTCAAATGATCTAATTGTTGCTGAATGAGTCGTTGCATTTGTTCTGGTAAATGGTGATAAGCGTTCTCTCGGTCATCCAAATAGGAAAGAATGCCAATTTGTTCTTTGTTTACACTAATCATTTCCCGGAATAGGACGAGCTTTCGTGCTTTATTAAACTTGTTTTTTTGGAAATAGCTTCTTTCTTCCTTGTAAAGCAAGTACATCTGGTCCATCTCAACGAGTTCTTCTTTTGAAGCTTCAAGGTCTTTTCTTCTGGATTGAATGTTCGTGTCATGTCGTGTCGTTAATCGAATCCACCTCGACGTATTTTCCGCCATTGAAGACACTTTTTTGTACAACTTCTCTTCGTATTTCGGCGGTATAAACAACAAATTAATGAGAAATGCAGAAAAGACACCAACCATAATGAGACCAAAACGGGAGAGGGAATACAATACATATTCATCGTTAGGGGCACTTCCCATAATGATAATGATTGTGACTAACGTTACTGGAATGGTTGTGGACTCCAAATTCATCTTCATAATTATGGCGATGGCAAGCATGACGACGACACCGATGACAAAGGGTTCGTGACCGAATGCTAAACCAAATACAATCGCAAGAATTGCACCAATGACATTTGCCTGCAATTGTTCAAGGATGGTCTGATACGTCTTATATATGGAAGGTTGAATTGCAAAAGCTGCCGTTAAACCGGCAAAGAATGCAGGTTCCAACCCTAGCCACTCCGCCGCATACAAGGCGAGCATGATGCTAAACCTGTTTTAAAGATCCGGGCGCCTAATCGCATGGGCAGCGGCGCTCCTTTCGTAACTAATCCAATGGATGTTCAGCGTTTTTTTCATACATTTTCTTTGCTTCTTCGGCCGGTTGCCTTTCAATGAAGTAGAGGATGGCAGCTTTACATAATCCCAAGTCGCAGTGGCAGCTAAAGTTCCTGACACTGCGTGTCCGGCAACAGGAAAGACAAGTTTACTCAAGGATCTAGACAGTTGTCGAAAAGCAAAGGCTGTACCAACATTGGCCCCGACAGCTCCAAGAAACTCAACGAGCGTTTTTCGGTTTAACTTACGACCAGATATATAGGCAATAGAAGCGACCATAGAAAGTTGGATACTCGTAATGACGGGTAAGTCAGCAAGGGGTATCGGTTGTGCTCCTACGCCTAAGGAAATAGCGGAAGCGCTTTTCCCAATCGTCTCAGCGATTTTCACTTGTATGGATTTTGCTTTCGTAATACGTGCCCACTCCATCACGTGTTATTGGGCAGCTGTTCGAGCAAAAAATCAATAAGCCGGTGAATGTTCCATCTGCGGTCATACACAATTCTTCCATTTTCAAACGCTAGGTAAGCACAAACAGGCAATACGCCAGCGATGTCGTTAAACTGCTTGGCTAATAACTTCTCTAAATGGGCTGTTGCTTGTTGAATCGCTCGTTGCTTGGAATCTCCAAATGGAGGAGTATGATCGTATATCGGATCTAGTTCATCAACTTGGGTTACAATTCCCACGATCGGTGGAACGTAATCATGCTTTTCTTTAATTTGCTGTTGCAGTGCTTTTAGTTGCCCAATGTCTTCTTGAATGCGACTGTCAACTTCTTTTGCTTTAATTAAAAATAAAATTGCATCTGGATATTTGTTTGCTAACGCTTCTTCCCACGTTCGTTCTTCGCTCATTTGAAAGCGGTCAGAAGCCCCTTCGCCAAAGCCTCTCGTATCTAAAACTTCCATTATCGTCTCGTTCGTCTTATCTGTATACGTATGCCACGAAGCACGCTCAGTTTCAGCAGTTACACTGCCTACATCAGCAACTTGATCTTGAAAAATTGCATTAATGAGTGTGGACTTGCCTGCCCCTCTGCGGCCAACGATTGCAAACTTTGGAGGCCGTGTATCGACGAGAAGGTCTTCCAGCTTTTCGATCTCTGGAAGCACTTTTCGTTTAATGTTGGCAGGCAATTTTGGCACAAGCCGATCGCGCATCATCCGAAGTGATTGGTCAAATTCAAGGCGTTGGTCATCGGGGTTCATTGTCATCACACTCTTCTCAGTTTGTTTTTAATTCACCCATTGCTTCATGGACAATCGCAATTGTATCCTGAATGTCCTGCTCCGTATGAGCGGTTGTTAAGAACCAAGCTTCATATTTTGATGGAGCTAAATGCACACCGCGTTTTAACAAAGCGTGGAAGAAGGCTGAGAATTTTTCGGAATCGGTGTTGGAAGCATCGTCGTAATTCTCAATGCTCGTTTGGGTAGTGAAATATACAGTCAGTGCCCCGACGAGTCGATTGATAACGATATCAACGCCATGATCATTTGCTGCGTTTCGAATCCCTTCTTCTAATAGTTTACCCAAATGATCCAAATGTGAATAGGTCTCTGGTTGTTCTAATACTTCAAGGCATGCAATGCCTGCGCTAATTGATGCAGGGTTTCCAGCCATTGTCCCGGCCTGGTATGCAGGGCCATTCGGAGCAATCTGTTCCATAATATCGACGCGGCCTCCATAAGCTCCGATCGGTAAACCGCCGCCTATAATTTTGCCAAAAGCGGTTAAGTCAGGTGTTACACCTAAAAGGTCTTGAGCGGCCCCGTAATGAAAGCGAAAGGCCGTAATAACTTCATCATAAATGACGAGTGCACCTGCATCATGCGCTAGACGATTCACTTCTTCTAGAAAACCTTCTTTTGGTTCTACAATGCCAAAGTTTCCTACAATCGGTTCGACGAGAACAGCTGCAATATCATCTCCGAAAGCGTCTAGAGCTTTTTTTAGCGATTCGGTGTCATTAAAGGGGACTGTAATGACTTCTTTAGCGATATTTTCTGTTACACCGGCCGAGTCTGGTGAGCCCAACGTTGATGGACCAGAGCCGGCTGCTACAAGAACTAGATCAGAATGGCCGTGATAACAGCCTGCGAATTTAATAATTTTATTTCTTCCTGTATAGGCTCTTGAGACACGAATCGTCGTCATTACAGCTTCTGTTCCTGAATTAACAAACCGTACTTTCTCAAGAGAAGGGATGGCTTGTTTTAGCTTTTTTGCAAAGGTGTTCTCAAGAGCGGTCGGCGTCCCATATAGCACGCCATTTTCCGCTGCAGTTTGAATCGCTTTTGTTATATGAGGGTGTGCGTGTCCAGTAACGAGCGGACCGTAAGCGGCAATATAATCAATGTAACGATTTCCATCTACATCATATAAATAAGCGCCGGCTCCTCGCTCCATCGTAATGGGTGTACCACCACCAACCCCTTTAAATGAGCGTGATGGACTGTTTACGCCACCGACGATATGTTCATTCGCTTCTAGATAATGCTTTTTGGATGTTTCAATGTTCATCGTGATCTACCTCCACATGTGTTCTACTGTTAGTTTACCATTCAATGATTCGACAAACACGAAAAACGAGATCATAATATGAGGTAGAGATTACTATATGTAGAGAATGGAGCGATTGAACATGGACTTAACAAATCAAACGGCACCAGAATTTTCACTTGAAGCGCATGATGGAACACGTGTATCTCTGAGTGATTATAAAGGCAAATACATTGTTTTGTATTTTTACCCAAAAGATATGACACCAGGATGTACAACCCAGGCGTGTGAATTTAGGGATGCACTTCCAGCATTAAATGATACAGGGGTTGTCGTTCTTGGCGTGTCACCTGACTCAGTGGATCGGCATGTGAAATTTGTTCAAAAGCATGACCTGCCCTTTTTATTAATAGCGGACCCAGAAAAACAGGCCGCAGAAAAATACGGGGTATGGCAATTGAAAAAGAACTTTGGAAAAGAGTACATGGGCATCGTGCGCTCCACGTTCGTCATTAGTCCTGAAGGAGAAATTCTTAAAGAATGGCGTAACGTTCGTGTCAAGAATCATGTAGCGGACGTACAAGCGTTTATAGAGTCCGTGCAAAAATGAGGGGCCAAACAAAAGTTGTTCTTACTGGGACATTGCCGAAGCAGATGTACGATGATTTAACAAACAAGTTTCCCGAAGTTTCTTTTCTTATGTTTGAAAGTCAAGAAGATGCGGACAATGAATTGAAGAGTGCTGACGTTTTGTTTGCCTTAG
Source organism: Geomicrobium sp. JCM 19037 (assembly GCF_000698105.1). NCBI lineage: Bacteria > Bacillati > Bacillota > Bacilli > Caryophanales > Geomicrobium > Geomicrobium sp. JCM 19037. The sequence continues at coordinate 23,754 of NZ_BAWZ01000049.1, forward strand.
GCAAGGGGCCGTCTGAGGACGTCATTAAAGATGCAGACAATCTAAAGTGGTTAATGACGATTTCAGCAGGTGTTGACCAACTTCCCCTCGGTGCACTCCAAAAGCGTGGAGTGAAGGTAACTAATGCCAAGGGAGTTCATGAGGTTCAGATGGGTGAATATGCGATGCATGCCATGTTAGATTATGCACGAAGTGCAAAGAAAACCGTACAATATCAAACAGAAGGTTTATGGCAAAAACCTGACATGATGGAACTTTACGGAAAACACGTTCTTTTTCTCGGGACGGGAGCAATTGCAAAAGCAATTGTTCATCGTGCAACCGCTTTTGGTATGACATGTAGTGGTGTGAATACGAGCGGTAAACAAGTTACTGAGTTTCAAGACGTTGCGATGTTTAATAAAGTGGGTCGTCTCCTAAGCAAAGCAGACTTTGTGATTAATCTGCTGCCGCTCACGGAAAACACAACGTATTTAATTGATCAAGACTTTTTTTGCTCAGATGAAATCTTCAGCAGTCTTTATTAATCTTGGTAGGGGAAAGACAGTCGTGGAGGAAGATTTGGTAAGTGCAGTTAACAATCAGTCAATTGCGCATGCATATTTGGATGTGTTTCATGAAGAACCATTACCAAAAGAGCACCCTTTCTGGCAACATGAACGAGTGCGTATTACCCCGCACTTAGCTGGCATATCTGAACATTATGTTGAAAGACTGTTGCCGATTTTCATTCACAACCTTCATGTCTTTGAAACCGGAGAAGGATCATGGCAGAATCAAGTGAATATTAATGAAGGTTATTAATGATCGTTTTTGATATAATAGAAGAAAGAACGATTGTACGGACAGTAGAATGGAGGTTGTGTTATGAAATTGCTCGTTTGCATCATTAATGATGTTTATAGAGACCACTTAGAAAAAGTATTGCAAAAAGCGGGTTATCGAGTGACCGAACTTGCCAGCAGTGGTGGCTTTCTTCGAAAGGGCAATACAACGTTCCTGATTGGTTTTAAAGATCAAGACTTACAGGAGCTGAACAAAACGATGCAAAAAGCATGTGAAGAGTTAGAGAAGAAAAAGAAAATAGATGTGAATAGCAAGTATCGCTACACGTCGTTTATCATGAATGCTTCTCAAAGTGAAGAGTGGGCTTCCCGCTTTAGTAATGCATAAAACCCTTGTGTTGACAAGTTTTTTAGTGTCCGTTACACTAAATTATAAGAATTACAATGTAATAACTGGTCTATGAAAGTGGGTGCAGGCGATGACAAACGAACGCCTTCAGCACGCGGTTGAGTCATTAAAGAAGACAAAAGTTCGTATGACACCGCAGCGTCATGCTATTTTAGAATTCTTATTTGAGACAATGACGCATCCTACAGCTGATGAGATCTACAAGGCGCTTGAGGGCAAGTTCCCGAACATGAGTGTAGCCACAGTATATAACAATTTGCGAGTGTTTAAAGAAGCGGGATCGTAAAGGAACTCACATATGGAGATTCTTCAAGCCGATTTGATTCAATTACGAACAATCATTACCACATTATCTGTAATGATTGTGGGAAGATTGTAGACTTCCATTACCCTGCGTTAGATGAAGTAGAAACACTAGCAGAGCATGTGACGAATTTTGAAGTGAAATCTCATCGCATGGAGATATATGGGAAATGCCCGCAATGTAGAAGTGAGCAAAATGTTGTTCATAATTAGATGCAAATAAAAAGAAGGAGCCGATTCGGTTCCTTCTTTTTTATTTGGGTTGAAATGATTTGCGGTTATATCTTGGATCGAGCTCTTTGCCTTCAAGAGACTTGTCAACGGTGAGAGGTTCATTGCAATGCATACAGGCATCTACCCGTCCGAGTATTTTTGTATCTTTTTCACAGCTTGGGCATGTGACATGAATGGTTTTCATCGACTGCATGCCAATCCATAAGTAAACAAGAGCACTCGACATCACAGATAAGAAGCCGATAATCATCGCGATCGACATTAAGATTGGATTTTCTCTAAACACAAAAATCGCAATGTACATAATGAAGATCCCAATAAATATAAGCGCCATTGCAAATGTACGAATTCGATTAATCTTCGCCACCAATAATACCTCCTGGCTTGTATTCACAATTTGTCCATTTGATTATATCATATAAGAGTGTGGCGACGGAGTGAAAGGAATATGAACGTTTGAAAATTAATTTTAAAAAAGCATTGACTCATTGTAGAAGCTCATGGTAAATTATTAATCGTCGCTAAAACAGCGCACACAAAAAACACTCAAAACTTCACTTCTAAAAAGTAGTTGACGGTGTAGCGGAACACATGATAAATTAGATAACGCCCCAAGAAACGGTGAAAAACAACGAAAAAAAGAAATGAACAAAGTAGTTGACGCCGGGCGGCAAAAGTGATAAGATAGAAAAGTCGCCAAAACAGCGACGGAGCAATTATTGCCCTTTGAAAACTGAATGAAAGATAAGCGAATTAAAGCAATAAAAGCTAGCGCTTCTATTAAAGAAGCACGAGCCTCGTTAGCACCCCCGTGCTGACGAAAAAAGGAACACTTTCAATGGAGAGTTTGATCCTGGCTCAGGACGAACGCTGGCGGCATGCCTAATACATGCAAGTCGAGCGGACCCGAGGTGCTTGCACCTCAATGGGTCAGCGGCGGACGGGTGAGTAACACGTGGGCAACCTGCCCAACAGACTGGGATAACTCCGGGAAACCGGAGCTAATACCGGATAGGCTCTTTTTGTCACCTGGCAGAAA